>NZ_JAPDBT010000013.1:0-122133 GCF_027705405.1 Aeromonas sp. QDB34
AGGCAGCCTGTCAAGGTATTCGAAGAGTACCGTCAGGCGGCATAGGCGAGTGTCGCACTTCGAAGTTGAATTCGCGCTCTGCTTCCTCTGGCGGGTATTGATTTTGGCAGCCAGACCATCAAGGCCGTGACCATTACCGGTCGTCCCGGCAAGCTGCATCTCGAATCGGTGGCCGAAGTCGCCACTCCCAAAGGCACTCTGGTCGATTATCAGTTGCAGGATATCGAGCGGGTCAGCCAGTCTCTCAAGGCCCTCAAGCGCCTCATCTCGGGCAGCAGTCAATATGCTGCAACCGCCGTTACCGGCTCCAACGTGATCACCAAAGTCATTCTCGTTGATACCCGTCTTAGCGACAGCGAGCTGGAGAATCAGGTTCAGCTCGAGGCCGAGCAACTCATCCCCTTTCCCCTTGATGAAGTGAGCCTGGATTTCGAGATCTTGGGCAAGGTGACCGATCAGGAGCGTCAGGAAGTATTGCTGAGTGCGGCCCGCACCGAGAGCGTAAACGGGCGGGTGACCGCGCTGGCGGAGGCCGGCATGACCACCAAGGTAGTGGATGTGGGTGCCCATGCGCTGGGGCGTGCCGTGCTTGCCTGCTTACCGGAGCTACAGGAGTGGGAGAAACCGGTCGGCGTGATCGATATCGGGGCGAGTACCATGACGTTTGTTGCATTGGTCAAGGGGCAAACCATTTACTCCAGAATTCAAAATTTTGGCGGTGATCAATATAGCCATGCTTTAGCTTCTTTCTACGGCATGACGCAAGAAGAAGCAGAGATTGCTAAAACCAAGAACTCATTGCCTGCAGACTATGAACTCGATGTTTTAATGCCCCATATGAATACTTTGTTGCAGCATGTTCGACGCAATGTACAGCTGTTTTGCAGCTCCTCCGGGCACAGAGAGCTTTCCAGGCTGGTGCTCACCGGCGGTGGCAGCCTGCTGCCTGGGCTGGTGGCCCAGATTGGCAACGAGTTGAATTGTGAGGTATTGCATCCTGATCCCTTTGCTCTGTTCGGCAAGCCAAAAGGGGAGGGGGCGATCCACGGTGCCAAGTTCATGACGGCGCTGGGTCTGGCATTGAGGAGCTTCACTCCATGTCAAATATAAACCTCCTGCCCTGGCGTGAGGCCAGGGCCCAGCGGCAGAAGAAGCAATTCGGGGTCATGTTGGGCATCTTCATGGCCATCACGGCTTCTCTCGGCTTTGCCGCCGACTGGCTGGTGGAGCAGCAGATAGGCCATCAGCAGCAGCGCAACCAGCGTTTGCAGCAGGAGATGACCATTCTCGATGCCCAGCTTGGCGAGATCCGCCTGCTCAAGGAGCGACGCAAGGAGCTGATCGATCGCATGCAATTGATCGAGCACCTGCAGATGCGCCGCAATCTGCCGGTTCGTCTGTTCAACCAGTTGCCTTCGCTGGTTCCCAACGGGGTTTACCTCAATACGCTTGCCTTGCAGAACAACCAAATAGATGTGAATGGCAAGACCGAGGCCTATGGCAGGGTAGCCAGCATGATGCGTCGCATCGACGGCTCCGGCTGGCTGGGGCAGTCGCAGATCAGCACGATTTTTGCGGCCGATGTGGCGCCCGTTTCGCTCAGCCAGTTCTCCATGATGTTCCAGGTCGCGGGTGCGGCAGGTGCCACGGTCGATGTGGCTAAGGGGCAGCAATGAATCTACAACAGCTCAACGAACTGGATCTCAACAACATTGCCAGTTGGCCCAAGCTGGCCAAGGGGATTTTTATCCTGTTCTTCTGTGCCTTGCTGGGGGGAGCCATCTATTACTACGTGATTGCCAACTCACTGACCCTGTTGACCCAGGAGACCAACAAGGAGGCCGAGCTCAAGGCGCAGTTCGAGAGCAAGGCGATGCTGGCTGCTAACCTCGGTGCCTACAAGACTCAGATGGTGCAGCTCGAACAGCTGGTGGATACCCAGCTCAAGCAGTTGCCCAATACTCATGAAGTGGCCGGATTGCTGGATGACATCAGTTTCATTGCTACCGACAATGGGCTCAAATTGAATCGCATCAATTGGGAACCCGAGATCAAACACGAGTTCTCCACCGAGCTGCCCATGCGAATCGAAGTGGTGGGCACTTATCATGAGATAGGCAAGTTCACGGCCGACATGGCGGCCTTGCCGCGTATCGTCATCCTGGAATCGTTCACGCTGGGACAGGGCAAGGAACAGGGTGACATGATTGCCATGTCGATGCTGGCCAAAACCTACAAATACAATGGTAAAACCGTGGGGCAGACCAAATGAAGCTACTCTGCGTGCTGTTGCCTGCCCTGTTGTTGACCGCCTGCGGTGGGCAGGACGACATGGACAACTATGTGGCCGCAACCAAGGCCAGAAAACCAGTACCCATCGAGCCTCTTCCCGAAATCAAACCCTTTTCCCCGATGGCTTATCACCTCAGCGATCAGCGCAGCCCCTTCATCGCTCCCCAGCCTGAAACCAGCAGTGTCAAGGTGGATGCCAAGGTGAAGCCGGATTGCGCCCAGATCGTGGCCAACAGAGAGAAAGAAGTGCTGGAGCGCTATTCACTGGCCAGCCTGAGCATGCAGGGCTCACTTGGCAAGCAGGGACAGTTGTGGGCCTTGATCAGGACTCCTGATGGTCAATCCATCCGGGTGGGTCTCAATCAACACATGGGACTGGATCAGGGACGGGTGATCAGGATCACTGACACCTACGTGGATTTGATTGAGACTATACCGGATGGCAAAGGATGCTGGGTGACCCGAGAAACTCAGCTGGGCATGGCCAATCTTGAAGCAAAACGATAATCAGGGATGATGCGATGAAAACAACAATAGGTATGGTAGCCCGAGTTACCCTGCTGTTTTGCGCCGGAGCATGGAGCCAGGCTTGGGCCGTGGCAACCCTGCAGGAGGTCAAGGTCAATCCGCTGATGGCGGACCAGCTGTTGCTGGAGCTGAGTTTCAGCGAACCGGTCAGTGGATTTACCGATCGTCTCTCCTATGAACCCAATCAGCTGCTGCTGCACGTGCCGGGGGCAGTGGGGGCGCTCAATGTGAACCCGTTGCCCATCAAGCAGCAAGGGGTGGACAACCTCAAGGTCGAGGGCAAGGGGGCAGGTCTCGATATCAAGATCGCCCTCGATCAACTGACCCCCTATCAGGTGCATCAGCAGGACAACAAGTTGTTGGTGGCACTGGGAGAAAAAGCAGCCATGCCGCTGCCAGCCACCACAGCATCCTCCGGGCTGGTGGCCCCCCAGCCGACCTCCTCTGCACTTATCAATACCCAGCCGGCAGCCTCGTCCGCCCTGCTCAACAGTCAGCAGCTTGCTCGTCAGAGCGCCTCGGTGGCTGCGCCCGTGGCCAGCAAGCCGGTCTTGCCATCACCACAGACGGCGGCCAGTGGGGCCTACTTCAATTCCGTGAAGGGGGTCGACTTCCGGCGTGGCAAGGATGGGCAGGGGGAATTTCTGGTGACGCTGGATAACAGCTCCGCCGCCGTTGACGTCAGCAACCGTGGTCAGACCGTACTTGCCAAGTTTCACGGCACCCGGGTACCGGACGATTTGCTGAACCTGATCAACGTGCAGGATTTTGCGACCCCTGTCTCTCAGGTTGAGGTGTTCCGCCAGGGTAACGACACCCTGTTCGAACTCTCGGTCAACGGGCAGTTTGATTACCGTTACGATCAGGCGGACAGGATGTTCATCATCGAGGTGAAAAAGCGCACCGCGGCGACTGCTGGCAAGCAGTATCAGGGCAAACCCATCTCTCTCAACTTCCAGGATATCCCGGTGAGAACCGTGCTGCAGCTCATCGCGGATTTCAACAACCTCAATCTGGTGACCACGGACTCGGTGTCGGGCAACATCACCCTGCGGCTGGACGGGGTGCCCTGGGAGCAGGCACTCGACATCATCTTGAAGGTACGGGGGCTCGACAAGCGGCTGGATAACAACATCCTGCTGGTCGCGCCGGCCGAAGAGATTGCCGCTCGCGAGAAACAGCAGCTGGAGAGCCGCAACCAGGTCGCCGATCTGGCACCGCTTTATACCGAGTATCTGCAGATCAACTATGCCAAGGCATCCGAAGTGGCTACGTTGCTCTCGTCCAAGAGCACCAAACTGCTCTCTTCCAAGGGGGCGGTGAGCGTCGATGAGCGGACCAACGTGCTGGTGGTCAAGGACACTGCCGACGTCATCAGCAATATCAAGCGCATGCTGGATATCCTGGATATTCCGGTCAAGCAGGTGGTGATCGAGGCGCGGATGGTGACAATTGATGACGGCTTTGACGAGGCGCTCGGGGTGCGTTGGGGGGTAACCAAAAACGACGGTCACGGCAACAGTACTTCGGGCACCATCGAGGGCAATGACGGTTCCGGCAACAACAATGGCGGTTCGACCATCACCCGACCTGGGGTGGACGATCGGCTTAACGTCAATCTGCCGGTGACCAATGCGGCCGGTACCTTGGCCTTCCAGGTGGCGAGGCTGGCGGATGGTACTTTGCTGGATCTCGAGCTGTCGGCACTGGAGAAAGAGAGCAAGGCCGAGATCATCGCCAGTCCCCGGGTCACCACGGCCAACCAGAAACCGGCGCTGATTGAGCAGGGTACCGAGATCCCCTATGTGGAGTCCTCTTCCAGCGGGGCAACCTCGGTCACCTTCAAGAAGGCGGTGCTGAGCCTCAAAGTGACGCCGCAGATCACGCCTGACAACAGGGTGATCCTGGATTTGACCGTGACCCAGGATACCAAGGGTGAAACCGTGCCGACCGGTACCGGTGATGCCGTCTCCATCAACGCCCAGTCCATCACCACCCAGGTGCTGGTCAACAATGGCGAGACCCTGGTGCTTGGTGGCATCTATCAACAGACCATCAAGAGCGACGTCAGCAAGGTGCCCCTGCTGGGCGACATCCCGGGTCTGGGCGTGTTGTTTCGCAAGACAACCAGCGAGAACAAAAAGCGCGAGCTGCTGATTTTCGTGACGCCGAAGATAGTCACCGACGCCTTCTGAATACTTTACATGTGAAGGTAAAACACATATAACCTTACGCCCCAATGAGGCTGGGGCGTAAGGGCTGCGGTTGCCAGTCCTGATTTCTATTGAGATAATCCCCCTCCTGATCCATCGCAAGATAAGGTTCATAGGTACCCCGATCGAGAGTTTGTCGGGGTCGTACAGTTTGTAATTACTAACGAAAAGACATGGCTGAGAAACGCAATATTTTCCTGATAGGTCCCATGGGTGCGGGCAAGAGCACCATAGGTAGACATCTGGCAGAACAACTGCATATGGAGTTTTTCGACTCAGATCATGAGATTGAGCGCCGCAGTGGTGCCGATATCGGCTGGGTGTTCGATGTTGAAGGCGAAGAAGGTTTCCGGATCCGCGAAGAGAAGGTCATCGGTGACCTTTCCGAACAGCAGGGTATCGTGCTGGCGACGGGTGGCGGTGCCATCAAGAGCCGTGAAACACGCAACAAGCTCTCTGCTCGCGGCATCGTGGTGTACCTCGAAACCACCATTGAGAAGCAACTGGCACGTACGCAAAGAGACAAGCGTCGCCCCTTGCTGCAAACCGAAGAGCCGCCGCGCGAAGTACTCGAGCGTCTGGCACAAGAACGCAACGCCCTGTATGAAGAAGTGGCTGACTTTGTCATCCAGACTGATGACCAGAGCGCTAAAGTTGTTGCCAATCAAATCGTTAAGTTGATCGGCATGTAATATAGAGGACGTCCATGGAAAGGTTGAAGGTCGAACTGGGTGAACGCAGCTATCCCATCGAGATAGCCGCAGGTCTGTTACAGCACGCAGAGGTGCTGACGCAAACCATCAAGGGCAAGCGGGTCATGATTGTGACCAACACAGTGGTTGCGCCCTTGTATCTTGAGCGGATTGTCCAGTTGCTGTCGGGCTATCAGGTTGAACACCTGATCCTGCCGGATGGCGAGGCCTACAAGACCCTGGCTACCTTTGAGCGGATCATGTCCGCTCTGCTGGAAACCAACCATGGTCGTGATACCACTCTGATTGCCCTGGGTGGTGGTGTGATAGGGGACGTTGTCGGCTTCGCTGCTGCAAGCTATCAACGTGGCATTCCGTTCATTCAAGTGCCTACCACACTGCTCTCCCAGGTTGATTCCTCCGTTGGTGGCAAGACTGCCGTCAACCATCCCCTCGGCAAGAACATGATCGGGGCCTTCTATCAGCCCAGACACGTCGTGATCGATACCGAGTGCCTCCAGACCCTGCCTGCCCGCGAATTTGCCGCCGGCATGGCCGAGGTGATCAAATACGGCATCATCTGGGATGTCGAATTCTTCTGCTGGCTCGAAGCCAACATGTCCCGTCTGCAGGCGCAGGAGCCGGCCGCGCTGGCCTATGCCATCCGCCGCTGCTGCGAAATCAAGGCCGATGTGGTTGGCCAGGACGAGACCGAACACGGTGTACGTGCCCTGCTTAATCTGGGTCACACCTTTGGCCATGCCATTGAAGCCGAGAAGGGCTATGGCAACTGGCTGCACGGCGAAGCCGTGGCGGCAGGCACCATGCTGGCCGCCAATACCGCCCTGGCCCGTGGGGACGTGACCGAGCAACAGGTAGATCGTATCCGGGCCTTGCTGCTGGCAGCCAATCTGCCGGTGCAGGCGCCGCCAGAGATGGATTTTGCTGCCTTCATTCGTCACATGCGCCGCGACAAGAAGGTGCTGGAAGGCAAACTGCGTCTGGTGCTGCCGGTCGGCATAGGTCATGCCCAGGTGGTGGCCGATGTCTCCGATGCTGAACTGCTGGCGGTGATCGAGTCTGGTCGTGACGAATAAACTGCTGAAATTTCCTTCCCAGCGGCAGCTGGTTGACCGGCTGCTGCATCTGATTGAATTCAATCACCCTTTTATCTTTCTCTCCGGCAAACCCGGCAGTGGCCGTGGCACTTTGTGCGAATCCCTGCTGGGAGCGTTGCCGGAAAAAGTGCGGGTGGTCAGCCTGATCGGCAGTCCCGCCATGAAGATGGTGGACGTGCGCCAGCTGTTGCTGCCCCAGGTGGTGGCCCGGCCGTTGTTCAATCCGCAGGATGCGCTGGCAGACAGCTTTTTCCGCATGCTGGAAGGCAAACCCGCCACCCTGCTGCTGCTCATTGAGCGGGCCGACGAGCTGCCTGCCGAGCTGGTCGGCGAGTTGTGGAGCCTGTGTCGTCACAACGATACCCTGAAGATCCCCCATCAGTTGGCCATCGTGCTCTCCGGCAGTGACGTCTGGTGTCGCAATCAGAAGGCGCTGCTGAAAGGGCGGGCCATGCCCGCGCTGGAGCTGGAAGTTGCGCCGCTTGGCGCGCCCGAACAACGCATCTTCTTGTATGAGAAGGCCAAAGAGCTCAAGATCCCGACAGCCCTCTTGCCCAAGCCGAAAGTGGAAGAGATCCTGAAAGTGGCAAATGGACATCCGTCCACCATCATGCAGTTACTGGAGGATATCATGACCGACAGAAGGCCCAAGAAACGTCAGGCCGAGTTGCCCGTCAAGAAGATTGCGACCCTGCTGGCCCTGCTGGCCGGCGGTCTGCTGGCGCTGAGTTATCTGTTGCCGGCCCTGTTTGGCGGCGACAGCAAGAGCACCGCCCCCGAGCCCACCCAAACCACAGCGTTGCCCATCCCCGTCTCGGGTGGCGATCCGCTGACCATCGGTGGCAGCAACACCAGCCAGAATGGCAGCCAGAGTACGGCCAGTGATGGCGCCGCCAGCAATCCCGGCGGTGTGGTACGCGACTGGCAGCCGGATGCCAAGGTATTGCCCAAGGCGGTGGAGAGCGACACCGTGACCACCGAATCGACCAACTACGAAGGACGCCGGGTGGTGATCTCCGACGAGGTGGTCGAGAAGCTGATGAAGCAGCCCAACGTCAGCGGCGCCCTGCCCACTGCGGTGGTGGATGAGCTGACCGGCGCCGATTCGCAAGCAGCGGCCACTCAGGGGACCTCTGCCGAGAAGGCTGTCACACCCAATACCACCGCTCAGACTGCCCAGCCGGCAAACACCGCCAAGGCCCAACCCACGCCAGCGGCGAGCAAGCCGGTGGCCAAGCCAGTCGCGGTTGAACCGGTAGCGGCACCTGCTCCCAAGGTGGCGCTGACTCCCGCCGCCACTCTGAACAAGAAGCCCAGGAACCACTACAGCATCCAGCTGATGGGGGCGAGCAACACCAAGGCGGTCGACAAGTTCGTGGCCGAAAATGGTCTGGCCGGCAAGATCTGGGTCTATCAGACCAAGTTCCGCGGCAGCCCCTGGTACGTGGTGCTGCAGGGGGACTATGCCAGCAGCAACCAGGCCAAGGCCGCCATTCGCAAGCTGTCGCCCGCCTTGCTGAAGGGTCAACCCTGGCCCAAGTCGTTTGCGCAGGTACAAAAAGAGTTGAAGCAATAGCCATTTTGGCCGGGAAGGGGGTAGAATCGTCCCCCTTTTTTGGTCGATGCCTTCTTAACACCGGATTTCCATGAAAAAAACACGCGCTTTTTTAAAATGGGCCGGGGGAAAATACTCCCTGGTTGAAGAGATTGCCGAGCGTTTGCCGGCCGGGCGTGTGTTGCTGGAGCCCTTCGTCGGGGCCGGGTCCGTGTTTCTCAACACCGACTACGACGCCTATGTGCTCAACGACATCAATCCGGACCTGATCGGTCTTTACAATCATCTCAAGTTGACGCCGGATCGGTTCATCGCTGAGTCGCGCAAGCTGTTCGTGACCGAGCACAACCACAAGGCCGCCTACTACCGACTGCGCACCCAGTTCAACCAGACCGACACCAGCTTCGAGCGCGCCCTGCTGTTCCTGTTTCTGAATCGACACGGTTTCAACGGCCTGTGCCGGTACAACAAGAAGGGGGGCTTCAACGTCCCGTTCGGTTCCTACAAGAAGCCCTATTTCCCGGAAAAAGAGCTGTGGGCCTTCGCCGAGAAGGCGCAGAAGGCGACCTTCATCTGTGAAAGCTATGCCGATGCCATCCAGCGCGCGGAAGAGGATTGGGTGATCTATTGCGATCCCCCCTATGCGCCCCTCTCCACTACCGCGAGCTTTACCACCTATTCGGCCGGCGGTTTCACTCTGGACGATCAGGCCGTGCTGGCCAGGCTGGCCCGCCACACCGCGGCGCGCAAAGGGGTGCCCGTGCTCATCAGCAACCACGACATCGAGCTGACCCGCGAGCTTTATCGCGGCGCCCGTCTCGACGAGATCCTGGTCAAGCGCACCATCAGCCGCAACGGCGGCACCCGCAACAAGGTGGCCGAGTTGCTGGCGCTCTATCCGCCCGGCATCGAGCCGGAGCAGGGTTACTACCCGAGCGACGCTGAACTGGCGCCACTCGGCTGACACAGACGGCACCTCGAGGTGCCGTTTTTTATATCTGCCGCGGCCGATAATGGAGTTCGCTTTTTCCGTACCGAGTGCGGGTCGTTTTCAGCGTCCGTTTGCGGTGATGATGGCGTTCGCTTTTTCCGTACCGTGTGCGGGTCGTTTTCAGCGTCTGTTTGCGGTGATGATGGTGTTCGCTTTTTCCTACCCTGTGCGGGTCGTTTTCAGCGCCTGTTTGCGGTGATGGTGGCGTTCGGTTTTTCCGTACCCTGTGCGGGTCGTTTTCGGCGTCCGTTTGCGGTGATGATGGTGTTCGCTTTTTCCGTACCGTGTGCGGGTCGTTTTCAGCGTCCGTTTGCGGTGATGAAGGCGCTCGCTTTTTCCGTACCGTGTGCGGGTCGTTTTCAGCGTCCGTTTGCGGTGATGAAGGCGCTCGCTTTTTCCGTACCCTGTGCGGATCGTTTTCAGTGCCCGTTTGCGGTGATGATGGTGTTCGCTTTTTCCATACCCTGTGCGGGCCGTTTTTAGTGCCTGTTTGCGGTGATGATGACGTTAGCTTTTTCCGTACCGTGTGCGGGTCGTTTTCAGCGTCCATTTGCGGTAAAATTGCGCCGCTTTTTCTGCCACGCTGCCAATGGATGACGCTGATGAAAGACTTTCTGATTGCCCCCTCGATCCTCTCCGCCGACTTTGCCCGTCTGGGGGACGATGTCGCCAAGGTGCTGGCCGCCGGTGCCGACGTGGTCCATTTCGACGTGATGGACAACCATTATGTGCCCAACCTGACCATAGGCCCCATGGTCTGCCAGGCCCTGCGTGACTACGGTATCGAAGCCCCCATCGACGTGCACCTGATGGTCAAGCCGGTGGATCGCATCATTCCCGATTTTGCCAAGGCGGGTGCCTCCCTCATCACCTTTCACCCGGAAGCGTCTGACCACGTTGACCGCTCCCTGGGCCTCATCAAGGAGATGGGTTGCCAGGCCGGTCTGGTGCTGAACCCGGCCACGCCACTCACCTGCCTGGAGTACGTGATGGACAAGCTGGACGTGATCCTGCTGATGTCGGTCAACCCGGGCTTTGGTGGCCAGAGCTTCATCCCCGGCACCCTCGACAAGCTGCGCCAGGTGCGTCGCCTCATCGACGAGAGCGGCCGCGACATTCGCCTCGAGATAGACGGTGGGGTCAAGGTCGACAACATTCGCGAAATTGCCCAGGCTGGCGCCGACATGTTCGTGGCCGGCTCGGCCATCTTCAGTCGCCCGGACTACAAGGCGGTGATCGACGAGATGCGGGCGGAGCTCTCTCATGTCAAACGCTGAACGTGATTTTGACCTGGTGCTGTTCGATCTGGACGGCACCCTGATCGACAGCGCCCCACAACTGGCGCTGGCGGTCAACCGTACGCTGACCGAACTCGGGCTGGCCGAGGCCGACGAGGCCGTGGTGCGGACCTGGGTCGGCAACGGTGCCGACAAGCTGATCCAGCGTGCGCTGGACTATCGCGCGGCGCCCGAGCTGTTTGCCAGCGCCCGTTCGCTGTTTGATCGCCACTATCAGGCCTGCCTGCTGGAAGGGCTGGCCATGTATGACGGGGTTGAACAGAGCCTGCGCCGCCTGCAGGCGCTGGGTTACCAGCAGGCGATCGTGACCAACAAGCCGAGTCACTTCGTGCAGCCGATCCTCGATGCCCTCGGCATCGCCGATTGCTTTGCGCTCTGGCTGGGGGGCAACTGCGTGCCCGTCAAGAAACCGAGCCCGGAGCCGCTGCTGCTGGCCTGCCACGAGCTGGGTGTCAGCCCGTCGCGCACCCTGATGGTGGGCGACTCCGAAAATGACGTGCTGGCTGCTCAGGCTGCCGGCATGAAGGTGGTGGGACTGACCTATGGCTACAACTACGGCCGTCCCATCGCAGATTCCCGCCCGGACTGGGTATGCGAACAGTTTGCCCAGCTCGACGCGCTGCTGGCCGAATAAGCTGGCCAGGCAGGCCGAATAACAAGGATCAACACTCTGATGACTAAACCTATCGTATTGAGCGGGGCCCAACCGTCGGGCCAGCTGACCATCGGCAACTACATGGGGGCCCTGCGTCAGTGGGTCAACATGCAGGATGACTTCGACTGCCTCTACTGTATCGTCGATCTGCACGCCATCACCACCCGCCAGGATCCGGTTGCCCTGCGCAAGGCCTGCCTGGACGCCGCCGCCCTCTATCTGGCGGTCGGCATCGATCCGGCCAAGAGCACCGTGTTCATCCAGTCCCACGTGCCGCAGCACGCGGAGCTCGGCTGGATCCTGAACTGCTACACCCAGATGGGCGAGCTGTCGCGCATGACCCAGTTCAAGGACAAGTCCGCCCGCTTCGAGAACAACGTCAACGTCGGCCTGTTCGGTTATCCGGTGCTGATGGCGGCCGACATCCTGCTCTATCAGGCCAATCAGGTGCCGGTGGGCAACGATCAGAAGCAGCACCTGGAGTTGACCCGCGACATCTGCACCCGCTTCAACAACATCTACGGTGAGGTGTTCACCCTGCCGGAGCCCTTCATTCCGACCGAAGGCGCCCGGGTGATGAGCCTGCAGGATCCGACCAAGAAGATGTCCAAGTCGGACGACAACGAGGCCAACTTCATCGGCCTGCTGGAAGATCCCAAGCAGATCGTCAAGAAGATCAAGCGTGCGGTGACCGACTCCGACGAGCCGGCGGTGGTGCGTTTCGATCCGGAAAACAAGCCGGGGGTCTCCAACCTGCTGACCCTGATGTCCGGGGTGACCGGCCGTTCCATCCCCGAGCTGGAGCAGCATTTCGAAGGCAAGATGTACGGTCACCTCAAGACCGAAACCGCCGAGGCCGTGGTCGCCCTGCTGGAGCCGATTCAGGCCCGCTTCCACGAGCTGCGTCAGGATGAGGCTCATCTGCAGGCCATTTTGGCGGCCGGTGCACAAAAGGCGCGGGAAAGGGCTGAAAAAACCCTGGCCAGCGTATATGATGTAGTCGGCTTCGTTCCTCGAGCCTGACATACTGGGAAGGTGTAGTAGAAGAGAGCTGGGTATTTGCCTGGCTTTCTTTGTTTTACCCGACCTGCTATTCGTTATTTCATCTTCCAATTTCAAACGCGGGCGTCTGCCCCAAGAGTTAGCATGTCTGTCGAATCAAATACCACGATTGAAGAGTTGGGTGACAAGGGTCACTGGCTGCGCAAGTTTCGCAAGGCCAAAAACCTCAATACCCTGCAACTGATGGTCTCCAATGCCATCGACAAGCACCACAAAACCCCTGCCATCGCCGCCGCCATCTACCTGGCCGAGTGCCAGCGCGAGCGTGAAATGGAACAGGGTCGCTATCTGGATCGTTAATTCTCTGCTCTGGTTGACCCATGCTGTTGTTGATCGATAACTACGACTCCTTTACCTGGAATCTGGTGCAATATTTTGGCGCCCTGGGACAGGAGGTAGTGGTGAAGCGCAATGACGAGCTGACGCTGGACGCCATTGCCCGGCTCTCTCCCCGCTATCTGGTGATCTCTCCCGGTCCCTGCACCCCCAATGAGGCGGGTATCTCGCTGGCGGCCATCTCCCGTTTTGCCGGCCAGCTCCCCATTCTCGGCGTCTGTCTCGGCCACCAGTCGCTGGCGCAAGCCTTTGGTGCCAGGGTGGTACGTGCCCGTCAGGTGATGCACGGCAAGACTTCGCTCATTCGCCATCGCGGCGAGGGGGTATTCAAGGGGCTCAACGACCCGCTGCGGGTCACTCGTTACCATTCGCTCATCGTGGAGCGCGATACCTTGCCCGATTGCCTCGAGATCACCGCCTGGAGCGAACATGCCGATGGCAGCCCGGACGAGATCATGGGACTGCGCCATAAGCAGTTGAATATAGAGGGTGTTCAGTTCCATCCGGAGAGCATTCTGAGCGAGCAAGGTCATCAGTTGCTGGCCAATTTTTTGGCTAATCCCTGAATAGTTGTGATCGGCCTCCCAGAATTGAAAG
This sequence comes from Aeromonas sp. QDB34, assembly GCF_027705405.1. Classification (NCBI taxonomy): domain Bacteria; kingdom Pseudomonadati; phylum Pseudomonadota; class Gammaproteobacteria; order Aeromonadales; family Aeromonadaceae; genus Aeromonas; species Aeromonas sp. QDB34. Next base: position 13,338 of record NZ_JAPDBT010000013.1, read on the forward strand.
GAGGCCAAAAATATTTTCCCTGACACTTTATTCACCTCCCTCCCTGTCCAAATTATCTCTTGCCAACACCCCCTGAGCCGTTATGCAATGCGGTTGCCTAAAATCTCACGGGCAGTCGAACATTGTTCCCTGTAACGCGCTTTGTTGCAGACTTTTAGCTTTTTTTCTGTGACAATGCCGATGTGTTTACATGGATTTAACTTTTGGGCGGTGGATTATTCTGTCGCCAGATCGAAGGAGAGCAATATGTCAGAGTTGTTGGCAGTGACACGTGAAGTGTTTGATGAAGTGATGGTTCCCAACTATGCGCCCGCCAAGATCATCCCGGTGCGTGGTGAAGGATCACGTGTCTGGGATCAGGAAGGCCGTGAGTATGTGGATTTCGCTGGCGGGATCGCCGTCAATGGCCTGGGCCATTGCCATCCCAAGCTGGTCGAGGCCCTGAAAACCCAGGGCGAGAAGCTGTGGCACCTCTCCAACGTGATGACCAACGAGCCGGCCCTGCGCCTGGCCAAGAAGCTGGTCGCCGCGACCTTCGCCGACAAGGTCTATTTCTGCAACTCCGGTGCCGAAGCCAACGAAGCCGCCCTCAAGCTGGCCCGTCGCTACGCCATCGAGAAATTCGGTGCCCACAAGACCCAGATCATCGCCTTCCACCAGGGCTTCCACGGTCGTACCTTCTTTACCGTCAGCGTCGGCGGCCAGGCTGCCTACTCCGATGGTTTCGGTCCCAAGCCCGCGGACATCACCCACGTGGCTTACAACGATCTGGCGGAGCTGGCTGCCGTCATCTCCGACAATACCTGCGCCGTGGTGATGGAGCCGCTGCAGGGCGAGGGCGGCATCATTCGTCCCACCGACGAGTTTGCCAAAGGGGTGCGCGAGCTGTGCGACAAGCACAACGCCCTGCTGATCTATGACGAAGTGCAATCCGGCGTCGGTCGTACCGGCGATCTGTTTGCCTACATGGGTCTGGGCGTCACGCCGGATATCCTCACCAGCGCCAAGGCGCTGGGCGGCGGCTTCCCCATCGGCGCCATGCTGACCACCACCGAGATCGCCTCCCATCTGAAAGTGGGCACTCACGGCTCCACCTACGGCGGCAACCCGCTGGCCTGCGCGGTGGCCGAGGCGGTGATCGACGTGGTCAACACCCCGGAAGTGCTCAATGGCATCAAGCAGCGCGAACAGCTGTTCCGCGAAGGGATCGAGGCCATCAATGCCAAGTACCACTGCTTCAGCGAAGTGCGCGGCAAGGGTCTGCTGCTGGGCGCCGTGCTGAACGACGACTACAAGGGCCGCTCGCGCGACTTCCTGCTGGCCTCCATCGATCAGGGTCTGATGGCGCTGGTAGCCGGCACCAACGTGGTGCGTTTCGCGCCGTCCCTGGTTATTCCGGAAGCGGACATCAAGGAAGGGCTGGTTCGGTTCGAGAAAGCGGTTGCCCAGGTGGTTAACGCCTGATCCAAATTGAGGTGGGGAGCCCTCCCGGCAGGAGCCGGGACCCCACCTGTCGTCAATGAAAGGGAGTTGTCATTTATGTTGGTTATCCGTCCCATCGAGCAAAAAGATTTTGCCGGTCTCAAGACCTGTGCCATCGAATCCGGCACCGGCATGACTTCGTTGCCCGTCAACGATGAACTGCTGCAGCGCAAGATAGACGCTTCCACCCAGACCTTTTCGGACAAGCCTGCGGGCAAGGGTGACTGCCTCTATTTCTTCGTCGCCGAGGATCTGGAGACCGGCGAAATGGTCGGTACCTGCGCCATCGATGCGGCCGTGGGCCTGTCCCAGCCGTTCTACAACTATCACATCGGCAAGGTGGTGCACTCTTCCCCCAAGCTCGGCATCTACAACGTCGTGGAAACCCTCACCCTCTCCAACGACTACACCGGAAATTCCGAGCTCTGCACCCTGTTTCTGCGCGAATGCGCCCGCGAGGGGCTCAACGGCCGTCTGCTCTCCAAGCACCGCTTTCTGTTCATGGCCGAACACCCCGAGCTGTTTGACGAGACCGTCTTCGCCGAGATGCGTGGCGTCTCCGATACCGATGGTCACAGCCCCTTCTACGAGTGGCTACAAAAGCATTTCTTCTCGATGGATTTTCCCACCGTCGACTATCTCACCGGCATCGGCAAGAAGCGCTTCATCGCCGAGCTGATGCCCAAGTACCCCATCTACGTCAATCTGCTGAGCAACGAGGCGCGCGCCGTCATCGGTCAGACCCACGAGAAGACCCGCCCGGCCATCAAGATGCTGCAGGACGAAGGATTCGTGAATCGCGGCTATGTCGACATCTTCGATGCCGGCCCCACCGTCGAGTGCGACGTGAAGAATATTCGCAGCGTGCGCCGCAGCCAGAAGCTGCGGGTACTGGTGGGGGAGCCCATCGGTGGCAAGACCCATCTGGTCTGCAATACCCGCTACGAGCACTATCGCGCCTGCTACGGCAACATCCGGGTCGATCTGGACAAGCACGAAGCCATCATCCCGCCCAAGATGGCGGCCGCACTCAAGGTGCAGGATGGCGACATGGTGCGCGCCGTTGATCTCGATTGAGCCATATCAGCAGTAAAACCGCATATGAAACAGGCAGCCAAGGCTGCCTGCGAACCACAGGGAGTGAAGGATGAGCCAGTTAGTTCAGTTTATTGACGGTCAGTGGCTGGCCGGTGCAGGCAAGCCGTTCGAGTCAAAGGACCCGGCCAAGGATCAGGTGATCTGGCAAGGGGAGGCCGCCAGCGCCGCCCAGGTAGAGGCCGCCGTCAAGGCCGCCCGCCATGCCTTCTATCATTGGTCCGATCTGGCCCTCGACGATCGTCTGGCCATCGTGCGCCGCTATGCCGACCTGCTCGGCGAGCACAAGGAGGCGCTGGCGCTGACCATCGCCCGCGAAACCGGCAAGCCGCTGTGGGAGACCCGCACCGAAGTGGCCGCCATGCAGGGCAAGATCGCCATCTCCATCCGCGCCCATGACGAGCGTACCGGCACCGTGGAGAACCCCATGCCCGGCGCCAAGGCGTTCGTGCGCCACAAGCCCCACGGCGTCGTGGCCGTGTTCGGCCCCTACAACTTCCCGGGCCACCTGCCCAACGGCCATATCGTGCCGGCGCTGATCGCCGGCAATACCGTGGTGTTCAAGCCCTCCGAGCTGACCCCCATGGTGGCCGAAGCCATGTTGAAGATCTGGCAGGAGGCGGGGCTGCCCAAGGGCGTGCTCAACCTGGTGCAGGGCGAGGTCGACACCGGCAAGGCGCTGGCCGGCAATCCGGACATCGACGGTCTCTTCTTCACCGGCTCGTCCCGTACCGGCCACTTCCTGCACCAGCAGTTTGCCGGCCAGCCGGGCAAGATCCTGGCCCTGGAGATGGGTGGCAACAACCCGCTGATCGTAAAAGACGTGAGCGACATCGACGGCGCCGTCCATGCCATCGTGCAGTCCGCCTTCATCACCTCCGGCCAGCGCTGCACCTGCTCGCGCCGCCTGTTTGTCGAACGTGGCGCGCGGGGCGATGCCCTGGTCAAGCGCCTGGTAGAGGTGGTCGGCCAGATCAAGGTCGGCCTCTATGACGCCGCCGAACAGCCGTTCATGGGCGCCATGATAAGCGAGAAGGCAGCGCTCGGCATGGTCGAGGCGCAAGCCAACCTGCAGCGCCTCGGTGGCGAGAGTCTGCTCACCCTCACGCACCTGGAAGCGGGCACCGGTTTCGTCTCCCCGGGGATCATAGACGTGACCGCGGTCAGCGCGCTGCCGGACGAAGAGTACTTCGGTCCGCTGCTGCAGCTCATTCGCTACGACGACTTCGATGCTGCCATCGAGAAGGCGAACGCCACCAGCTTCGGCCTCTCGGCCGGCCTGCTCGGCGACAGCGAGGCGGACTGGCAGCACTTCTTCAAGCGTATTCGCGCCGGCATCGTCAACTGGAACAAGCCCATCACCGGCGCCTCCAGTGCCGCGCCGTTCGGCGGCATCGGCGCTTCCGGCAACCACAGGGCGAGCGCCTACTACGCTGCCGACTACTGTGCGTATCCGGTGGCTTCCGTCGAAGACAGCAAGGCCGCCATGCCGGATCAGCTGTCTCCCGGCCTGACGTTCTAAACAAGGCAAAGGCGGGCGCTCTCTGTGTTGGCGCCAGCGCCTGACCACGACAATAAAAGGGGCACTGAACTGGTGCCCTTGTCTGTACCCGCAATCAAAGGAAAGAGAGATGCAAAAGGATATCGACACCCTGTTCGGTCATTTGTGGGATAACTACATTCAAGTCACCCCGAGTGCCCACAAGGTTCATCAACTGCTGGGGGGCGGCGAGCCCATCGTCAACGACCACGTGGCGTTTCGCACCTACAACCTGCCCAAGCTGGGGCTGGAGAAGTTGGCCGCCCACTTCCTGGCGCTCGGCTACGAGCAGAAGGGCGAGTACGTGTTCAAGGCCAAGAAGCTCTACGCCAAGCACTTCGAGCATAAAGACCCGGACGCGCCCAAGGTGTTCATCAGCGAGCTGAAGGTGGAAGAGCTCTCCGATGCAGCCCAGGCCATCATCCACAAGCTGGCGGCTCAGGTGCCCGATCACCTGACCGACACCCAGGCCTTCCTCTATGCCGGCGCCCCCTGGCAGGTCTCCTGGGCCGATTACCAGACCCTGCTGGCGGAGAGCGAGTATGCGGCCTGGATGGCGGCCTGGGGTTATCGTGCCAACCACTTCACCGTCAACATCAACCGCCTGAAGGACTTTGACACCATCCAGCAGGTCAACGCCGCCCTCAAGGCCGCGGGCTTCGTACTCAATGGCGTGGGTGGCGAGGTGAAAGGTGACCCGCAGGTGATGCTGGAGCAATCGTCTACCATGGCCGACAAGGCGGACGTGGCCTTCACCGACGGCGTGTGCACCATCCCGAGCTGCTTCTACGAGTTCGCCCTGCGCTACCCGCAGGCCGACGGCGTACTCTACCCGGGCTTCGTCGAAGCCTCGGCCGACAAGATCTTCGAATCCACCAACGCCATGTAAGGCGGGGCCGGGTCATCCCGGCACTGCTGCATGCAAAACGCCTCCCTTGCGGAGGCGTTTTCATTGGTGGCAGGGGCAGTGTGGCCTAGCGCTGGTAGAGCACCCCCTCCAGCGCCAGTACCTTCTCCATCCCGGCGGCGCGGCCGGCCTGCAGGCCGATCTGGGTATCTTCGAACACCAGGCAGTTGGCGGGGTTGGCGCCAAGCAGCTCGGCCACTTTCAGGAAGGTGTCGGGGTGGGGCTTGTGGTTGTCGATGTCATCGGCACTGACCAGCACGGGAATATAGGCATCCAGACCGGTGTTTTTCAGGATGTGCAGGGCGTGCTCGCGCGATGAGCCCGTGCCTATGCCCATCGGGACCTTGCCGTGGCAGCGCTTGACCAGCTCCCACATGGCGGGAAACACGCTGACCTTGTCGATATGCTCCAGATAGAGCGCCACCTTGCGCCGGGTGAAGGCGTCCACATCGATATCCAGCCCATGCTGCTCGGCCAGGATGGCGACTATCTTGCGGGTGGGAATGCCGCCGAATTCATTGAGCTGGGCACGATCGAAGGGCAGGCCGAACTCGGCGCTGGTCTCCTCCCAGGCATCCAGATGCAGGGGCATGGAGTCGACCAGGGTGCCGTCCATATCGAAAATCAGGGCATCGTATTGCTCAAACCGGAACTGCTCGGACATGGGGCTGCTTCCTCTTGGGGGGTGAACAGCCAGCCTACCAGAATGCAGGAGGCAATGCCGCGACCGGGGTCATGCTTGCCGCTCAGGGGCGGTTTTGGCCATCGGCTGATGATTTATGAGACAATAATAAGTTCTGCGCCGCAGATCTTGGCATTTCAAATTAGCGAGCCCCTATATGTCCCCAAAAACCATCTTCTCGAGCGTGGCCCTGGTGATCGCCCTGGGTTCACTGGAAAAGAGCATAGTCACCACCCCCTTGCCCATCATCGGGGCCGAGCTGAACGCCGGCGCCGCCCTCACCTGGGTGGTCACCGCCTACCTGCTGGCGGCCACTGCCGCCCTGCCCATCTACGGCAAGCTGAGTGACATGTTCGGCCGGGTGCGCATGCTCAACATCGGCATCGGCCTGTTTCTGGCCGGCTCCGTGGCCTGCGGCCTGGCCCAGGACCTGCCGACCCTGCTGGCGGCCCGGGTGCTGCAAGGCTTGGGGGGCGGCGGCCTGATCGCGCTCGCCTTCACCGTCATCGCCGACAGCATACCGCCGCGGGAGGTGGGCAAGTATCAGGGCTACATCTCGGCGGTCTATGCGGTCTCCAGCATCGCCGGGCCCCTGCTCGGCGGTTACTTCACCGAGCAGCTCAGCTGGCGCTGGATCTTCTGGATAAACCTGCCGCTCGGGGCGCTCGCGCTCTGGCTGGTGAACCGCAACCTGGGTCACCTCAATGTGCGCCGCCACAGTCGCTTCGACTGGAAGGGGGCGGCGCTGCTGATCACGGTCACCACCCTGAGCCTGCTGCTGCTCTCGCCAGAAACCGCCCTGCCCGCCATCTGGCTGGCGGCGGGACTGGCGCTGGCCCTGCTGCTGCTGATCTTGGTGGAGCGGCGCGCCCACGATCCCATATTGCCGGCCCATCTGGCCCGGCTGCCCGGTTATCTGGTGAGCGTGCTGCTGGCGCTGGCCTCGCAGTTACTGATGTTCGCCGTGCTGGTCTATCTGCCGCTGCAGATGCAGTGGCAGAAGGGGATGGGGGCCAGCGAGAGCGGGCTATACATGGTGATCTTCATGGTCTGCATCACGGCGGGGGCTTTTGTCGGCGGCAAGCTGATCGGCCGCACCGGCTACTACCGGCGTTTTGTGGTGGTGGGCTTCGCCCTGTCGGCGCTGGCGCTCTGGCAAATCCACTTCGACGTCTGGGCCAGACTGGGGCTGGGGTTTGCCGGATTGGGGTTGGGCCTGGTGCTGCCGGCGCTGTCGGTGGTGGTGCAAAACGCCCTGCCACGGGAAGATCGCGGCATCGGCATGTCGCTGTTCAACTTCGGCCGCGAGCTGGGGGGCGCAGTCGGGGTGGCCATCTGCTCCGTGCTGTTTCACTCCGCCCTGCCGGCGGGCAGCAGCCACAACCTGGCCAGCCTGAGCCCGGCCGAGTTGGCACCCGGTTTCAGCGCCACCTATATCGGTATGGCGCTGATCGCCACCGCCGCGCTGCTCATCACTCTGCTGGCGTTGAAACGCCACGAGCTGGCCAGCATCCACGCCTGATGGCGTCACGGCGACATAGCAACAGGGCTCCCCATGGGGAGCCCTGTTCGTTGGTGGGTCTGCGTTGCTACTCCTGGGCTGGCGCTTCCTTGCCGGCCAGCTGGCTCAGCCAGGCGAAGCGGCGGTTGGCGTCCAGCTCTGCTTCCCGATAGAGCTGGCTGGCGATTTCCGGCAACTGGCGCTCGAGGCGCTTGAAGCGGGGCTCCTGCTGCAGGGTCTCGGCCAGCGATGCGCTGGGGGCCCGGGAGTCCAGTGCCAGTGGCGCCTTGCCCTCCTCGCTGCTGCGCGGGTCGTAGCGGTAGAGCGGCCAGAAGCCGGTGGCGGTCAGCTGCTTCATCTGCTCGTGGCTCTGGGCCAGATCGTAGCCGTGCTCCTCGCAGGGGCTGTAGGCGATGATGAGCGACGGGCCCGGATAGGCTTCAGCCTCCTGAATGGCCTTCACCGTCTGGTTCATCTGGGCGCCGAGGGAGATTTGCGCCACGTAGACGTGACCGTACATCATCACGTTGGCGCCAAGATCCTTGCGCCCCTTGCGCTTGCCCTGCTCGCCAAACTTGGTGATGGCGCCGAGCGGGGTAGCTTTGGACTGCTGGCCGCCGGTGTTGGAGTAGCACTGGGTGTCGAGCACCAGCACGTTGATGTTCTCCCCCAGGCTCAGCACGTGATCCAGCCCGCCGTAGCCGATGTCGTAGGCCCAGCCGTCGCCGCCGATGAGCCAGACCGATTTCTCCACCAGGTAGTCCGCATCACGGGCCAGCTCCTGGGCCGCGGCGTCGGTGCGCCCCTGCAGCAGTGCGCGCAGCTGCTCGATATGGGCGCGCTGCTCGGAGACCGGCAGGCTGGCGTCTTGCAGCCCCTGTTGCAGCCCGGCCGGGACGGCGTCCCCCAGGCTCGCCAGCAGGCGGCGTACCCGCTCGCGATGCTGATCCACGGTGAGCCGGAAGCCCAAGCCAAATTCGGCGTTGTCCTCGAACAAGGAGTTGGCCCAGGCCGGCCCGCGCCCGTCGGCGTTGGTGGTGTAGGGGGTGCTGGGCAGGTTGCCGCCATAAATCGACGAACAGCCGGTGGCGTTGGCGATGAGTAGTCTGTCCCCGTAGAGCTGGGTCAGCAGCTTGATGTAGGGGGTCTCGCCGCAGCCGGAGCAGGCACCCGAGTATTCAAACAGCGGCGAGATGAGCTGGGAGGTGCGGATGTCGATGCGCTCCAGCTGCTCGGCGCTGCGCTCGGGCAAGTCCAGGAAGAAGTCGTAGTTGGCCTTCTGGGCTTCGAGGTGATCCAGCCTGGACTCCATGTTGATCGCCTTGCGGCTCGGCTCGGTGCGATCCTTGGCCGGGCACACCTCGACGCAGAGGTTGCAGCCGGTGCAATCCTCAGGCGCCACCTGCAGCACGTATTGCTGGCCGCGCATGTCGCGGGCCTTCACATCGAGGGCGTCCAGGGTGGTGGGGGCACCTTCCAGCGACGCTTTGTCCACCACCTTGGCGCGGATGGCGGAGTGGGGGCAGGCCGCCACGCAGTAGTTGCACTGGGTGCAGAGGTCTGCCTGCCAGATGGGCACCTCCTTGGCGATGTTGCGCTTCTCCCAGCGGGTGGTGCCCACCGGCCAGGTGCCGTCCGGCGGGAAGGCGGAGACCGGCAGGCTGTCACCCAGCCCTGCCAGCATGGCGGCGGTGACGGTTTGCACGAAGTCGGGGGCCTTGGCCGATACCACGGGTGGGCGCTGGTGGCTGGCGGGGTCAAGTGCTTGCAGCGGCACCTGAGTCATCGCCTCGCAGGTAGCGGCCAGGGCCTGCCAGTTGCGCTCCACCAGTGTCTGCCCCTTGCTGCCATAGCTCGATGCGATGGTTTGGCGCAGCAGCTCGGTGGCCTCTGCCGGCGGTATGATGGCGGTGAGCTGGAAGAAGGCCATCTGCATCACGGTATTGATGCGGTTGCCGAGCTGGCACTCGCGGGCAATCTTGGCGGCATTGATGGTGTAGAGGCGCGCACGCTTCTGGAGCAGGGCCTGTTGCACCTCCTGGGGCAGCCGCTGCCAGACCTGATCGGCGTCGTAGGGGGTGTTCAGCAGGAAGATGCCGTCGGGCCTCAGCCGCTCCGCCATCTGGTACATGTCGATGAACTGCCACTGGTGGCAGCCGATGAAGTCGGCCTCGTCCACCAGGTAGGCCGACTGCAGCGGCCGCTCGCCGACCCGCAGGTGGGAGACGGTGAGCCCACCCGCCTTCTTGGAGTCGTAGACGAAGTAGCCCTGGGGGTAGAGGTCGGTGTGGTTGCCGAGGATCTTGATGCTGTTCTTGGCCGCCGACACGGTGCCGTCGCTGCCAAGGCCGTAGAACAGTGCCTCCAGCTTGTGCTGGTTGCCAATGCCGGGATCCAACGTCGGCAGCGGCAGGGAGAGGCCGGTGACGTCGTCGAAGATGCCGACGGTGAAGCGCGGCCGTGGGTTATCCAGCGCCAGCTCGTCGAAGATGGCCTGCACGCAGGCCGGGTTGAACTCCTTGGAGGAGAGGCCGTAGCGCCCGCCGATGACCCGTGGCAGGCTGGCACGATCCCCTTGGCTGACCGCCTCAGCCAGCGCGCTCATCACATCCAGATAGAGGGGCTCGGCCAGGGCGCCCGGCTCCTTGGTGCGATCCAGCACCGCAATCTTGCGGGCGCTCTCTGGAATGACCGCCAGCAGGTGCGCGGCCGAGAAGGGGCGATAGAGCCGTACCTTCACCAGCCCCACCTTCTCGCCCTGTTCAATCAGCCGCGTGATCACCTCCTCGCAGGTGCCGATGGCGGAACCCATCAGCACCAGCACCCGCTCGGCCTCTGGGTGACCCACGTATTCGAATGGTCGGTAGTGGCGGCCAGTACGTTCACCAAAGGCGTCCATCGCCTCGCTCACATGGCGATACGCATCGTCATACCAGGGGTTGGTGGCCTCCCGGCACTGGAAATAGGTGTCCGGGTTGGCGGTGGTGCCGCGAATGACCGGTTTGTCGGGGGTCAGCGCCCGCTCCCGATGGGCACGGATCGCCTCGGCCGGCAGCAGGGCGCGCAGGGTGTCGTCATCGAGCGGCACTATCTTGGTGATCTCGTGGGAGGTGCGAAAGCCGTCGAAGAAGTGGATGAAGGGCAGCCGGCTGTTGAGGCTGGCCACCTGGGCGATCAGGGCAAAGTCCTGGGCTTCTTGCACATTGCTGGCGCAGAGCAGGGCGCAGCCGGTCTGGCGCACCGCCATCACGTCCGAGTGATCGCCGAAAATCGACAGGGCATGGGTCGCCACCGTGCGCGCCGCCACATGGAGTACGAAGGGAATGAGCTGACCCGCCAACTTGTAGAGGTTGGGGATCATCAGCAGCAGGCCCTGGGACGAGGTAAACGAAGTCGCCAGTGCGCCGGTCTGCAGGGCGCCGTGGACGGCGGCGATGGCGCCCCCTTCCGACTGCATCTCGACCACGCGTGGGACGTCGCCCCACAGGTTCAGGCCCCGCTCGCTCGACCAGGCCGACGCCTGTTCCGCCATGCTGGAGCTGGGGGTGATGGGGTAGATGGCGATGACTTCGCTGGTGCGGTAGGCCACCGAGGCGACCGCGTTGTTTCCGTCTGTGGTGATCATGAATTGCCCACTTGCTATGCCAGTTTGAATGACGGCTGCGATCAGCCGGCCATGGATAGGTCGTCGTCATAGTAAGAGTGGAAATTAACGCGGAACAAACGGGATAAATAATCAGGCCGAAGGCAGCGGCGGCGCGGGATGGCGGCTCACGGCCGATGACGAGGGCAAGCCGAAAGAGGGTCGGGCGGGATGGTTGTTGAGGGTAATTCGATTAACTGAATCGGCCGTAAAACGGGTCGATCCGGACCCGTCAATAAATAATCAAGCAGCAAATAAATTTGCGCCGTCGGGCGATGCGAGAGTGCTTCATGGCCGGGATGACAGGGTCATGGTGCGGGAGGGCCTTTCACATTAGTCATAGAAAGGGCTCCTGAAGGAGCCCTTTTGGGTCATGTTGACGGTCCTCTGTCCTAGCTACTCATTCTTGAGCCCGATGTGGACGCAAGGCGAGAATGGCCCCTCCAAACAGCAGCAGGGCCAGCAGGGCCATAGCCATGGGGCCGGCGCTGTAGGCAAAGCCGGCGACGGCGGACCAGAGCGCCACCCCGAGGTGCATCAGGGTCATGGCCAGCGACATCAGCATGCCGCGCTGGGCTGGGGCAAGCTGGGCGATGTAACCCTGCAGCGCCGGCGAGCCGATGCCGCCGGCCAGCGCCCACAGGCCCAGCGGCAGGGCGAGGCTGGCCAGGCTGCCGGCCGGATAGAGGTAGAAGAAGGCGCTGACCATGGCGCACACCACCAGGGCGCCGCGCATCAGGGGGCGGCCGCTCTCCACATACCTGGCCAGGCGCGGCATCAGCACGTTGCCGACCACGCTGATCACGCCAAGGGCGCCGTAGAGCAGCCCCACCGACCAGACGGGCAGCCCCTGGCTGTCGTGCAGGTGCTGACCGACCAGGTTGAACAGGCCGATGCCGCCCCCCAGTCCCAACCCCATGGCGAGCAGGGCACCGAGTGCCCCCGGAATGGCCAGCACCGAGCCCTGCGACGCGGGGTGCGTGCCGCTGGCATGCACTTGCTGTGTGCGCACCGTGAGCCAGGCCAAGGCCCCTGCCACGGCCCAGGCGCAGAGACCGAGCACGATGAAGGGGGGGCGCCAGCTACTGAGCTGGGCCAGCAGGGCGCCCACTGCCGGGCTCGAGATCATGCCGAGGGTGAGCCCCGACTGTACCCAGGCGATGCGCTTCATGGCATCGGCTGGTGCCCCGTCCGCCGCCATGGCGAAGGCGATGGGGAGCATGCCGGCGCTGGCCAGCCCGGTGATCACACGGGTCGCCAGCCCAACCTCGAAGCTCGCCACCAGACCGGTGGCCACCGAGGCGGCGCCAAACAGCAGGGAGGCAGGCAGCATCACCCTCAGCCGGCCGTGGCGATCCGACAGGCCGCCGAGCAGGGGGGCGATGAGGGCCAGCGCCACGCTGTAGGCGGTGATGAACAGGGTCACCCGCTCCGGAGCGACCCCCAGCTCGGTGCTGATGGGGGCGAGCAGGGGGCCGAGCATCAGTTCGTCGGCTCCGACCAGAAACGCAATCAAAAACAGCAGTACTTTCAGCAACATGATTTTTATTCCTCAGACTTGGGTCGGCGTGGCGGCGAACTGCTGGATGTCTACCACCCGATCCGGCCAGTCGGCCACAAAGGCCGGCTCGTGGCAGACGGCGAGCACGCTACCCGGGTAGTCGCACAGGGCCTGGCGCAGGGCGGCCTTGGTGCCGGCATCCAGGTGGGTGGTCGGTTCATCCAATATCAGCAGATGAGTGGGCTGCAGCGCCAGTCGGCACAGCTTGACCCGGGTCTGCTCACCACCGCTCAGGGCACTGATGGGCTGGATGGCCAGCTTGCCGCCGATGCCAAGGCACGCCAGCTGCTGGTGGGCACTCTTGTCATCCAGCCCGGGGGCGGCCGCCTTGACCAAAGCCAGCGGGGTGGCCGCAGGATCGGGCCAGTGCAGCGCCTGCTCGAAGTAACCCGATTTGAGGCCGGGGGCCAGGGCCAGTTCACCGGCGAGCGGTGCGAGGCGGCCGGTCAGGGTGTTGAGCAGGGTCGACTTGCCGATGCCGTTGAAGCCGGCGATCACCACCTTCTCGCCGCGGCGCAGCTGCAGGCTGAGCGGCGCCAGCAGGGGCTGGTGGTAGCCGATCTCCAGCTCGCTCGCGGCCAGCAACTGCGGGTGGCCCCTCTGGGCAGCGCGAAAGCGGAGGGTGACCGGTTTGGCCTGCTCGGGGGCGGCCAGTCGCTCGATGCGCGCCAGCTGCTTCTTGCGGCCGTTGGCGATGCTGGCGTTGACCCCGGCCCCGTTCTTGGCGATGAACTGCTCGAGCCTGTCGATCTGCCGCTGCTGGGCCTGGTATTGACGGGCGTGCAGCGCCTCGGCGGCGCCCTTCTGGGCCAGCGCCTGGTCGAGATCGCCGCGATAGGTGTGGATCTGCTGGCGGTCGATGTCGGCGATGGCGGTGGCGATGCGATTGACGAAGGCACGGTCGTGGGAGACCACTAGGAAGGCGCCGGGGAAGCGCTCCAGGTAGCCTGCCAGCCAGTCGACGTGGGCTGTGTCCAGATAGTTGGTAGGTTCGTCGAGCAGCAGCACCTCCGGCGTGCGCAGCAGCAGGCCGGCCAGCATCACCTTGTGGCGCTGGCCGCCGCTTAAACTGGCGAGCAGGGTCTGCATGCCGAGCTGGGTCAGGCCGAGGCCGGCTGCCACCTCGTCGATGCGCGGATCCAGCCGGTAAAAGCCCTGGCTCTCCAGGCGTGCCTGCAGGTCGGCCGCCCGGGCCAGCTGCCGCGGCCCCAGTTCGGGGTCGGCGTAGAGGGCCAGCATCTCAGCTTCCGCCTCATAGAGATCGGCAAACACCGACTGCAGGTAGCCCCGCAGGGTGAGGTGGCCATCCCGCGCGGCGTGTTGGTCGAGATAGCCCGCCTTGATGCCGGGCTGCCAGAGAATGTCGCCGCCGTCTGGCAGGCGCTCCCCCTGGATCAGCTGGAGCAGGGTGCTCTTGCCGGCGCCGTTGTGGCCGGTGAGGCAGACATGCTCGCCGGCGTTGAGACGAAAGCTCGCCTGCTGGTACAGGGTCTTGTCACCGATGTGATAGGTCAGGTTGTGGATAGTGAGCGCACTCATGGTTGTAACATCCATAAAAAAACGGGGGGCAGGTACGTGACGTACCGGCCCCCCGTCTCAGCAAGGTGAAACGCTGCCAAATGGCAGAGACAAAAAGGCCGGCGATGAAGCATCTCGCCGGCCTGTGTCTCCTGTTTTCATCAGATACGGGGCAGCCTCCCAAAGCGAGGGCATTCGCGCAGCTGATGAAGATTCAGTCGATGGGCTCCGGGCAACACTTCATCGTGTTAGTGCACGGAGCACAGCCTCCTGACCGAGCATTTGAACAGGATGTACAACATTGAAAAGCGGTCCAACAAAAATTCTGGTCGCAAAATACCCAGATTTTACCGGTGAGTCAAATCACCGACCCCGGTGCTACTCGTGGTGCTGGGTGATGCAATCCAGCCCGCCGCTGCCGCGCAGCAGGGCTTCCGCCTGGTTCAAGTCGTCCCGTCGGTTGCTGGCAGCCTGACCCACGAAATAGGGGGTGAGCCCGGCTACCTCGTGTTGCAGCCAGGCGGCGAAGGCCTGATTGAGGGGGGCGATGCTGGCAGCATTGGTGATGTAGAAGGGCTGCTGGCGGGTGCCCATGATGCCGTTCATCCAGTTCACCGGCCGCTTGCCCACGCTGAACACGCCGGGGGTGGCGATGGGGGTCAGGCCGGCATCGCTCAACTGCTGGCGGATGAGGGCGTGGATCTTGTGCCAGCGCTCGCTCTGCTGGTGCAGATCGGTCACGCTCTGGCGAAGTGCCTGCCGCTCGCTCTCGCTCAGGCTGCCGGCCTCGGCCAGCACCTGCTCGATCAGCGCTGCACTGGCCCCGTGATCGTTGAGCAGGATGCGACCGTCGGCCAGCGGGCGCATGGCCATGTCGAGGTGAAAACCGGGCTGGGCCAGGATCACCAGATCCCGCTTGGCTACCTTGAGCTCCTGCGCCATCAGGCGCTGGCTGATGGCCATCATGGCGAGGAAGCGGCGGGTCTGATGATCTTGCTCGGCGCCAGTCAGCCCTGTTCGCTGGTAGCCACCGGCCTGCAACATGCGGCCCAGCCGGGCCAGAGTGGCGGCATCGGCCGCCAGCGTCGGCAGTGCCTGGGCTATCTGCTCATCATTGAACTCGGAGTGAAGCTCGGCGGTTACCACCAGGCTGGCGTACTCCTGCTTGAGGCGGGTCAGCAGATCGAAGGAGGCCGGCAGCGGTTGGCCATGGATGGCGCGATAGCGCTCGGCAATCCGCTCCCCTTGCTGCGGGCTCAGAAACATCCGCTGCTCCGCGGCTTCCCGGGTTGACCCATCCATTTCGTACTTGGCGAGCTCTGCCTTGGCACGCGCGGTTCTGGCAAAGGCGTGGCGCTGCGGCTCATCCAGCCCCTGCGGCAGCAGGTTGGCCGCCTCCAGCAGGATGAGGTCCACCTCGGTGTCATGGCCCTTCTGGAAGGTATAGGGGCTGCCCAGCCACTCCTCTTCGTTCAGGTGCAGCCGAAACTCGCCGTCGCGCTCCATCTTCTCCTGCAAGGCGGCGATGCGCTCACTATCCAGCCGGCTGTGGTGCAGGGTGGTCTGCAGCAGGGCGTCGCGGCCGATCAGGGCATAGGGCGTACCGTCGGCCCGCTGGCCGGTCAGCATGTTGCCGCCATCGATGATGGAGAAGGTGGGGATGAGCTCGTGCCCCTGTGCCTCGGCGAAGGTGTTGGCCTGGGAGAGCATGCTCTCGTTGAGCCCCTGGGAGGCTTGGCTGCCGAGGCTGTGGTGCCCCTCCTGCTCGGCCTCCGGGTTCTGCTCGGTCAGGGCGGTGACGAAGGCGTGGTAGCTATCCTTGTCGGCCAGCGGCGCCCGGGGGCGGAAGATGAGGGCGCCATCGCGCGACAGCCACATGTTGTCCTCGGTCCAGGTGTACATGTCAGCGTGGGTGCTGACCGAGAACCCCTGTTCCCTGCCGATCTGCTCCAGCTCCGCCACCAGTTCCGGTTCGGTCTGGAGGGGCAGGTGGAGCTGGTGGATCCGGTTGCCCAGATCGTCCTGGGCCAGCTGGAAACTGCGAGAGAGGGCGGGGGAGTGCAGGCCGTCGGTGAGGGTAGGATCGTCCGGGAAGATCAGAGGGGCCGCCATGGCCGAGTGGAACCAGAAGAGGGTGGAGATGGCGAGTGCCACGCCGGTTTTGCGCATGATGATTTCCTGTTGTTATGGCGGGAGAGTACCCGCGAGCCTGAACGTCTGCGTGCGGCGCCGTGCCGCACGCTTCGGATGGAAACCATAAGGAGCCGGCGAAGAACCACAAGGGCGCAAATCTGAATTGACTTTTAACCCTGACTAAACAGCGTTTAATATCGCCAGTTGATGATGAAAAAGTTGTTTTTGATGGCAGTTATTGCCAATAAAAACAGGGTGTTGAGCTATTTCAATTGTTGATAGCAAGCCGTGGTTGGATATTGCCCGGCAAGGCGGTACAGGCGTGAAAACGTGAAGTTTTTAAGTGGGTAAATCGCCGGGGCGTATCGACCGCCGAGGGAAGGGAGAGCATCAGGGGGCAGGGGCCCCCCGTGGCGGAGGATGGCGCCTCCCGTTACTCCCGTGCTGGCAGCAGCCAGGCGGCCGCCTGATAGGGGGCAAAGGTGGCGGTGGGCTGCCCCGGGTAGTTGCTCATCAGCAGGGTGGCACCGGCCTCCACCTGGTCAAAGTGCGGCATGACCAAGGGGCGCGCTGTGAGGTTGGCGAGCAGCAGCAGGGTATGCCGCTCCGCGCTTGCCGGATCCTGCCAGCAGCGGCGATAGCCGATGCGATCCGGGTCGTCCCCATCCAGCAGCTCGAAGTTGCCGTGGCGAACGACAGGGTGAGCCTTGCGCAGGGCGATGAGCTGGCGATAGCAGTGAAACGGCGAGTCGGGGCGGGCCAGCTGCTCGGCGGCATTTATCTCGACGTGATTGGCATTGAGGGCAATCCAGGGGGTGGCCGTGCTGAATCCGGCGTGGGGGCCGGCGTCCCACTGCATCGGGGTGCGGGCGTTGTCGCGGCCGATGGCATCGAGCCGCCGACTCAGCTCGACAGGCGCCAGCTCCGCCTGGCTGGCGCAGTAGTTGATGGCCTCCACGTCGCGCAGCTCGTCCGGCTGCCAGTGGCGGTTGGTCATGGCCAACTCCTCCCCCTGATAGATGAAGGGAGTGCCCTGCATCAGCTGCAGCACCATGGCCCACAGCTTGGCGCTGGTTTCACGCCACTTGGGGCTGTCATCACCAAAGCGGGAGACGGCGCGCGGCAGGTCGTGGTTGCCGAGAAACAGGCTGTTCCAGCCTCGCCCGTGCAGCCCCTGCTGGTGACGGGCCATGGTCCGTTTGAAGGCGAGGGGATCGAAGCGGGAGGTCCACTTGTCACTGCCGAGCCCCAGATGTTCGAAGTTGAACACCATGCTGAACTCGCTGCCATCGGGGTTCGAATAGTTCTGCATATGGGCAAGATCCGCTGCCCAGGTCTCCCCCACCGTGATGATCCCCTGGCCGCCGAAGCTCTCGGCATTGAGCTCGCGAATATAGTCGTGCAGGCGGGGACCGTTGCTCATGGCAAGTTGGTCCCACTCCTTGCTCACCATGTCTATCACGTCGAAGCGAAATCCCTTGATCCCCTTGCCCAGCCAGAAGTTGATCACCTGTGCCATTTCGGCGCGCACCGCCGGGTTGTCCCAGTCCAGATCGGCCTGACTCGCATCGAAGTTGTGCAGGTAGTAGCGATCAAGCGCCGGCACGTACTGCCAGCCACTGCCGCCAAAGATGGAGGTGACCGGGTGGGCATCGACGAAGGCTTGATCCCGGAATACGTAATAGCCCTGATAGCGGGGATCGCCGGCCAGCGCCTGCACAAACCACTCGTGCTCGGTGGAGGTGTGGTTGGCGACGATATCCATCATGATGCCGATGCCGTGAGCCGCCGCCTCGGCTATCAGCTGCTCCATCTCGGCCAGGGTGCCGAAGGCGGGGTCGATGGCGCGGTAGTCCGCCACGTCATAACCGTTGTCCCGCTTGGGGGAGCGATAGAGAGGGGTGAGCCACAGCATATCGACCCCCAGGGTGGCCAGATAACCGAGGCGTTGACGAATGCCGTTGATGTCGCCCATGCCGTCGCCATCGCTGTCCTGAAAGCTCATGGGATAGATCTGGTAGGTGACGCACTGGTCGAGGTGGAGCGGGTCTCTGTTCATCAACTGGGCCGGTTGGGGGAAGCGATGGTTTATCTTACGCAGATGCGCGGGCCCTCGACAGAGCGGGGGAAGGTTTGAAAAGGGTTCCATAGTTGGCTGATTGCCAAAAGTGAGGGGAGGGTCACAACTGGGCCATCCCGAGCCATGGTTGTGGTCGGGATGGCTGGTACTTATTGCTGATGCAGTGCAAGGAAACGGGCTACTGGGCCGCCTTGGCCTGCTTGCTGCGCTGCTCCTGCAGGCGCTCTGCCTTGTCTTGCTGGCGTTCCGCTTGGGCTTCCAGCTCCTTGCCGAGGAAGTAGTTCAGGAAGGTGCGGATCACCGCGATGATGGCGAGGCGGATCAGCTCCTCCTTGCTCGGTGCCACCGTGGTGGCCAGGATGTCGGCGGCGAGCTGGAACTCCAGCGCCAGAATGAGCCAGCTGCCGAAACAGAGCCGGATATGGGGAAAGCCGGGCTCGTGATCCCGCACCCGTGCCGCCAGCCAGAGGGTCTTGCCCAGCCCAATCACCACGCAGGCGATGGAGATGATCTCCAGCAGCAGCTGGAACAGCTCGACCCCGTGCATCATGCCCTCTCGCAGGCTCGCTATCTCAAACACTCGGGTCACCTCCCTGATTCAAAAGAGGACACTATTAACACATCGCTCGGCAAAGACCAAATCCGGCTCAATCAAGCAGTTTGAATTCAATGACATAGAGCGGTGGCAGGGCGGGGTAGATGTCGCGGATGACCTGTTTGAGCTCGGGGAGAGTCATGTTCTCCTGGCGGGCGTGTTCGTCATTGAGCTCATCGAAGGCGACCGCCTTGACCGAGAGCACCTCTATGGTGCCAAAGGGCTGATGCTCCGGGTTGGTGAACAGGGCCAGCCGCTGGCCGGGTTGCCAGTTGGCCTCGCTCTCGTCGCGGATGGTGATGGTCTTGCGGCCGGCCTGGATGTCGGCGACGAAGCGGCTGAAGAAGGTGAACTCGGGATGGGTAGGCATGGCACTCTCCTGACAGGGTGAATCGAAATGGGGTGAATGGAAATCAAAGGTCAAGGTAGGCGCGCAGCCTGGCCAGATCGGCGATGACTGGGCCGTCGCTGCCGTCGGCAACTATGCCCTGTTCGATCAGCTCCTTGAGGGCGCGCCGATAGACCCGCTCGGTGGTACCGAAGCGCGCCGCCTCGTGGGCCCGCTTGCGCGAGCCGAGCATGGGGGTGCGCTGGCGCTCGCGCCACAGCTCGAAGGCGATGTTGTAGGCGATGGGGTGCAGCAGCCGGCTGGTGGTGATGTCCAGGGTATCCAGATAATCGCTGGCAAGCGCCGCGGCGAAGAAGAGGGTCAGCTCGGGCTCGGCCAGCAGCCGTTTGGCCAGCTTGTCGGCGCAGATGACGGCGGCGTCCAGCTCGGTCTCGGCCACCACGCTCCACTGCACCGGGGTGGCGCTGAAGAACTCCATCTCGCCGAAGATCTGCTGATGGCACTCGATTTCGCCGAGCTGAAACAACCGCCCTGAGTGCACCGCGCTATTGAGGGAAATCCTGCCCTGGGCCACCAGATAGAGCTGCTCGCACAACTCCCCTTGGCGCATGATGGGTTCACCGGGCAGATAGCGGCGCGAAAACAGGGTGCAGTCTGCCAGCGCCGCGGCAAAGCGCGGTTCGAGTGCGGCAAGCTCGGCGTGAAAGCGACCGAGCGGATAGGGTTGTTGCTGCATGGTGAAGGCCCGGCTTGACGAGGGCCATGAGGCTAGCAAGAGCGCAGGCGGGATGCCAGCTTTGGCGCCTCTGAATGTGCCGGGCTTAACGTTTTGCCGGGGCCGTTGCTGCCCCGGCAGACCCGGTCTATTGCGTCAGGGCGTGGAGAGCGGCGGCGATGGCCAGCCGCTCGCCGGTCATCATGGCGGCTTCGCTGGCTGCGTAGTCGCTCACCCCCGCTTGCACGTCCTGCTCGAAGGCCACCACGTTGCAGAGCACGGCGGCCACCCGCACCTTGCGCAGGCGCCCCACGGCGAGCAGGGGGGCGCTCTCCATGTCCGCCCCGAGCACGCCGCGCTGGTGCCAGTAGCGACAGACGTCCTGCTCGTCATCCCGGTAGAAGCTGTCGTGGGAGCGCACCAACCCGTGCCAGTGAGGCTGGCCGCTGGCGCCGAGATGGGCGAGCAGGGCGGCCTGCAGGCGGATGTCGGCGCAGGCGGGGTACTCGGGGGGCAGGTAGGCCAGCGAGGCGCCTTCGCTGCGCACCG
This sequence comes from Aeromonas sp. QDB34, assembly GCF_027705405.1. Taxonomy (NCBI): domain Bacteria; kingdom Pseudomonadati; phylum Pseudomonadota; class Gammaproteobacteria; order Aeromonadales; family Aeromonadaceae; genus Aeromonas; species Aeromonas sp. QDB34. The sequence continues at coordinate 33,688 of NZ_JAPDBT010000013.1, forward strand.
CTCCCTCCACCACGATGAGATCCCCCAGCGCGATCTCATGCTGCAGGGCGCCGGCGGAGCCGACCCGGATGAGCGAGCGGGCACCCGCCTGCACCAGCTCCTCCAGCGCGATGACGGCGGAGGCGCCGCCGATGCCGGTGCTGCACACCGTGACGGGCAGCCCCCGGTAGCGGCCGTTGATCAGGCGAAACTCCCGGTGCTGGCCCAGCACGTCACACCCGTCGAGCTGACCGGCGATGCGGTCGACCCGGGCCGGGTCGCCGCACAGCACCACCCGTTCGGCGATCTGGTCCGGGCGGCATTGCAGATGGGGCAGCAGGCTCATGCGATCGCTTCCTGTTGCGGACGCTTGGCGCTGACCATCCACAGGCGCGTGCCGTTGGCGGCGATAAACAGCAGGATCAGGTACTCAAGGGACATGGCATAGACCCCCTGAGCGGCATAGACGCCGATGCTGATGATGTTGATGACCACCCAGAGGATCCAGTTCTCCACGTACTTGCGGGTCATCAGGATCTGGGCCACCACGGAGAGCACCGTCATGCTGGCATCCCAGAAGGGGAAGGCATCGGGGGAGGGCTCAGGAGTGGCGAGATTGGCGCCAAACAGGTTGAGCAGGGCGACCGAGGTGCGGGCCAGGGCGGCGAATACCGAGTCGATGTAGAGGGTCAGCAGGGCGATGGCCAGCACGCTCACGGCGGCGGTGGCGATGAGTTTGGACTTGCTGAGCCAGCGGATCTGCAGGGTATCCCCCTGGGCGTTGGCTGGCCGGGTCCAGGCGTACCATCCATAGAGGTTGGCGCAGAAGAAGAACAGCTGCAGCAGCAACAGGCCGTAGAGCTGGATCTGGAAGAAGATGATGGCGAACAGGCTGACGTTGATGAGCCCGAACAGGTAGTTGATGGTCTTCTCCTGGCTGGCGCACCAGATGCAGGCCAGCCCGAACAGGGTGCCGACGGCTTCAATCCACGACATGGCGTAACCACCGCCCAGCGGTATGGTCACCAGGGTGTGATTGATGCTGAACCACTCGAATATGCTCATTTTCGTTTCCTTTGAAAATTGGGGGCGTTAACCGGGCCTATTCTAGGGGCGATGGGGGGAGGCTGGCAGGACTTTTGTCCGACCCGGGCCGAGCCACCTCAAAGAATGGGCAAACAGCAGGGGCAACTTTAGGCCCCCGATGGCGCCCTGATATGCGATGATGCCCTGCCCCTTTATTGATATGTAACAAATCGGGGAGAAATGAGCTGTGGTCTGATGGAATCCGCTCCGGCCGGGGTGGAGCTGAACAAAAGGAGCAAGTGTGAATTCCGAGTTGGTCTGGGTCCTCTGCATGCTGGTGGGCGCCATTTATCTGTTTGTGAGCAACAAGGTCCGCATGGACGTGGTTGCCTTGCTGATCATCATATTGTTCGTGTTGAGCGGTACCCTGACCCTGCCGGAGGCGCTGGCGGGGTTCAGCGATCCCAACGTCATCCTGATTGCCGCCCTGTTCGTGGTGGGGGAGGGGCTGGTGCGCACCGGCATCGCCTATCAGGTGGGGGATGCGCTGGTGAAGGTGGCCGGCAGCAGCGAAACCCGCTTGCTGGTACTGCTGATGGTGGCGGTCGCCCTGCTCGGGGCCGTGATGAGCAGCACCGGGGTGGTGGCCATCTTCATTCCGGTGGTGCTGAGCGTGGCGAACCGGATGGGGATCCCGGCCGGCCGGCTGATGATGCCGCTCGGTTTTGCCGGCCTCATCAGCGGCATGATGACGCTGGTGGCGACGCCGCCCAACATGGTGGTCAACAGCGAGCTGATGCGCCACAACATCCACGGCTTCGGCTTTTTCGGCTTCACCCCCATGGGGGTCATCATTCTGGGGATGGGGATCCTCTACATGCTGCTGATGCGCACCTCCCTGGTGCGTGAAGGGGAAGAGGGCAAGAGCAAGCAGATCGGGCGCAGCACCATGCGCGATCTCATTCGCGACTACCGGCTGGCCGGCCGGGCGCGCCGGCTGGCGATCCGGCCCGATTCACCGTTGATCGGCCAGACCCTGGACGAGCTGCAATTGCGGGCCCGTTACGGGGCCAACGTCATCGGGGTGGAGCGCTGGCGCAAGTTTCGGCGGGTGATGGTCACCGTTTCCGGGGTGACCGAGTTCCAGGCCAAGGATGTGCTGCTCATCGACATGTCCGACCCCGAGGTGGACGTGCGCGAGTTCTGCAGCGAGGCGCGACTCGAACCCATGATCCTGCGCGGTGAATACTTCTCCGATCAGGCGCGCGAGGTGGGCATGGCAGAGGTGTCGCTCATCCCCGAATCCCGCCTGCTTGGCAAGAGCATCCGCGAGGTGGCGTTTCGCTCCCACTACGGCCTCAACGTGGTGGGCATTCGCCGTGCCGGCGAGGCGCTTGGCGGCAAGCTGGTGGACGAGGCGTTGCAGTTGGGGGATACCCTGCTGGTGGTGGGCAACTGGAGCCTGATCCGCCTGCTGCAGACCCACAGCCGCGACTTCCTGCTGCTGGGGCTGCCGGCCGAGGTGGACGAGATGGCGCCGGCCCGCAGTCAGGCCATTCACGCCCTCATCTGCCTCGGGGTGATGATCGCCCTGATGGTGACCGATCCGGTGCCCAACGTGATCGCGGCGCTGATCGCCTGCCTGCTGATGGGCAAATTCCGCTGTATCGACATGGAGAGCGCCTACAAGTCCATCCACTGGCCGACCCTGATCCTCATCGTCGGCATGCTGCCCTTTGCGCTGGCGCTGCAAAAGACCGGCGGGGTGGATCTCATCGTCGGCGCGCTGATCTCGGCGGTAGGGGAGATGGGGCCGCGGGTGATGCTGGCCAGTCTGTTCGCCCTGTGCGCCATCATAGGGCTGTTCATCTCCAACACCGCGACGGCGGTGCTGATGGCGCCGATTGCGCTGGGCACGGCGCAGCAGATGGGGATCTCCCCCTATCCGTTCGCCATGACCATCGCCATCGCGGCCTCGGCGGCCTTCATGACGCCGGTCTCCTCACCGGTCAACACCCTGGTGCTGGGCCCCGGCAACTACCGGTTCGTGGATTTCGTGCGCATCGGCGTCCCCTTCACCATGCTGGTGATGGTGGTGAGCGTCATCGCCATTCCCTGGTTCTTCCCGTTCTGACGACAGCAAACGACATGGCGGCCTGCGGGCCGCCTTTTTATTGCCCGCTGTGCTCTGTGACATGCAAAGGGTGGTGTGAAGCGAAAGTCGGGCATCAGCGCCGTCGTAGAGGAGAGCACAAGGCGCAGCCGTTGATACATGGGCGGTATTGCAGACGTGCGATGGCATGGAGAGGGGGAGGAAAACGGCAAACGCCGGATACAAAAAAACCAGCCTGAGCTGGTCTGTTTGGTACTGCTTTTTATGGTGCGGAAGGAGAGACTCGAACTCTCACGCCTAGGGCGCCAGAACCTAAATCTGGTGCGTCTACCAATTTCGCCACTTCCGCAGGAGTAATGGTGGCTATGACGGGATTCGAACCTGTGACCCCCGCATTATGAGTGCGATGCTCTAACCAACTGAGCTACATAGCCGTCTTGTGCGCGACTCGCGTCGAATACAAGCAAAAATGGCTGGGGCACTAGGATTCGAACCTAGGTATGGCGAGATCAAAACCCGCTGCCTTACCGCTTGGCGATGCCCCAACAGTGTTCTTTGCAATCAGATGATTGAAGGAACGTTTTCAAAAATGGTGGCTATGACGGGATTCGAACCTGTGACCCCCGCATTATGAGTGCGATGCTCTAACCAACTGAGCTACATAGCCGTTTGTTGTCAACCACGGTGTGGAAGAGAACAGAATAATGGCTGGGGTACTAGGATTCGAACCTAGGGATGGCGAGATCAAAACCCGCTGCCTTACCGCTTGGCGATACCCCAACAGCGATGCCTGACAGAGACTATCAAACATCTTTTAAAAATGGCTGGGGCACTAGGATTCGAACCTAGGTATGGCGAGATCAAAACCCGCTGCCTTACCGCTTGGCGATGCCCCAACAGCGATGCCTGACAGAGTCTATCAAACATCTTTTAACAGTGGCCGGGATACCAGGATTTGAACCTGGGCACATTGACGAGTTCAACACCCATCACTGCTTCCCTTGACCTGTCACCGACACTTGAATGCCGACAACTGAAATAATGGCTGGGGTACTAGGATTCGAACCTAGGGATGGCGAGATCAAAACCCGCTGCCTTACCGCTTGGCGATACCCCAACTAGAGATGGTGGCTATGACGGGATTCGAACCTGTGACCCCCGCATTATGAGTGCGATGCTCTAACCAACTGAGCTACATAGCCAACCTTGCTTCCAGTGCCTCGTTGCCTCGTCACTGTGCGGGCCGAATTATGCGTATCTGGCTCTGGGGCGTCAACCCTTTTTTTGTTTGAAAAACCGAATTTGGGTGCGTTTGGCGAGTTATTGGTCGCTGTCGTGCAAAAGCCCAACAATCTGGTTTTTTTTACGACATTTGCCAGCAGATACGAGCCTTGGCCAGTTAAAAAAGAGGCCAGCAAATGCTGGCCTCTCATGGGATTAGACGTTGAACAGGAAGTTCATGATATCGCCATCTTTGACGATGTACTCTTTCCCTTCGGCGCGCATCTTGCCCGCTTCCTTGGCACCTTGCTCACCCTTGTAGGTGATAAAGTCTTCGAAGGCGATGGTTTGGGCACGAATAAAGCCTTTTTCGAAGTCGGTGTGGATCTTGCCGGCCGCCTGCGGAGCGGTGGCGCCGACCGGAATGGTCCAGGCACGCACCTCTTTCACGCCGGCGGTGAAGTAGGTCTGCAGCTTGAGCAGCTCGTAACCGGAGCGGATCACCCGGTTCAGGCCCGGCTCTTCGATGCCAAGGTCAGCCATGAACTCGGCGCGGTCGGCATCGTCCAGCTCGGCGATGTCAGCCTCGATGGCGCAGCAGACGACCACCACAACCGCGTTCTCGGCGGCGGCGATTTCGCGCACCTTGTCCAGATAGGGGTTGTTCTCGAAGCCATCTTCCGCCACGTTGGCGATGTACATGGTGGGTTTGAGGGTCAGGAAGTTGAGGTGGCTGACGGCGGTCAGCTCATCCTTGTCCAGCTTCATGCCGCGGATCATCTGGCCGTTTTCCAGTGCCACCTTGATCTTCTCCAGCACTTCCACTTCCAGCTTGGCATCCTTGTCGCCGCCCTTGGCGCGCTTGGACTGGCGGTTGATGGCGCGCTCGCAGGCATCCAGGTCGGAGAGGGCCAGCTCGGTGTTGATCACCTCGATGTCGTCAGCCGGGGAGACCTTGCCGGCGACGTGGACGATGTTCTCGTCGTCAAAGCAGCGCACCACGTGACCGATGGCCTCGGTTTCACGGATGTTGGCCAGAAACTGGTTGCCCAGACCTTCACCCTTGGAGGCACCGGCCACCAGGCCGGCGATGTCCACGAATTCCATGGTGGTCGGCACAACGCGCTGCGGATTGATGATGGCCGCCAGCTGATCGAGGCGGGGATCCGGCATCGGTACCACGCCGGTGTTCGGCTCGATGGTGCAGAACGGGAAGTTGGCGGCTTCGATGCCGGCCTTGGTCAGCGCGTTGAACAGGGTGGATTTGCCTACATTGGGCAGGCCCACGATACCGCATTTAAAACCCATGGATTGTTACCTTACGTGATGGATGCTGTGTGAGGGCCGCGCGGGCAGCCCTGTCATATTGTTCGACCCTGACGCGTGTCAGGCATCTGTATTCAGACTTTCTCGGCCTTGAAGCTGTGCAGCCGATTCATGGCCTTGGTCATGTCCTGCTTGAACAGAATGTCGGTGGCGCGCAGGGACTCGTCCAGTGCGGCGTCGATCAGGCTCTGTTCGCTGCTGGGGGCCTTGGTCAGCACGAAACCAGCGACCAGCTCCTTGGCGCCCGGGTGACCTATCCCCAGCCGCAGCCGGAAGAAATTATTGTTGTTGCCCATCCTGGCAATGATGTCCTTGAGGCCGTTGTGGCCACCGTGGCCGCCGCCCTGCTTGAATTTGGCGATGCCGGGGGGCAGGTCCAGCTCATCGTGGGCCACCAGCATGGCTTCCGGCTCGATCTGGTAGAAGCGGGCCAGCGCGGCCACCGCCTTGCCGGAGAGGTTCATGTAGGTGTTCGGGATGAGCAGGCGCACATCCTGGCCATCCACCTGGATGCGGGCGGTGTGGCCGAAGAACTTGGGCTCTTCGCGCAGGCTGACGTTGTGCCAGCGTGCCAGTTGCTCCACATACCAGGCCCCGGCGTTGTGGCGGGTCTTGGCATATTCCGGGCCGGGATTGCCCAGACCCACGATCAGTTTGATTTGGCTTGTCACGCTTGATTTCTTCACTCGCTGCTTGCAATGGGCCGACTGCCCAGGGCAATGGGACGCAATATTCTAGCCGCCGACTGGCGATCACTCAACCAAAGCTCGGCCAGCACCGGGGAAAAGCGGGAGAACCGGTGGCCAATGGCAGCAAAACGGGCCCCTGCGTGGGGCCCGTGGTGTGGCTTGCCGGTGGCAGAGTCGACTTATTGGGCGGCCCGCACCAGGGTGACCGTCTCTTCCGCCAGCGCCGTCAGGGTCGGGCGCTGCTCGCGCACATACTGCACGAAGGAGGCAGCGTCGGTGCCGCAATCCAGGCCGCTTGCCTTGCAGTCAAGCTGATGGCCGGCGGTGTAGCGGGCGCTCAGCTGATCGCCGCTCTGCTCCACCCGCTCGACCGGGAACGCCGTCAATTTGCCATCCTGCCAGGCGAGATCCTGGCGCTCGGCGTGCTGTGCCTGGGCGCGGGCCAGCGCCTGCCAGCCGTCGTTGCCGTTGGCGCTGTAGGCGTTCATCACCACCCGGTAGCGCGTCGCATCCACCAGATCCTGCCACTGGCCGTCAGCGTCCTGCCACTGCAGCTGGGTCAGAGCGCCGCGCTTGCCCGGTGTGGTCTCAGTGAAGGTGTAGCGCAGGTGACCGCCGTAGGGGAACTTGCCGGCGTGGGCGCTGGCGGGCAGGGTGGCGGTGATGGTCTCGGTCAAGAGGGCGCGCACCTCGGCGCCGGTCAGGGTGAGCACCGAGAGCTGGTTCTTGAATGGCAGCAGGGTGAGCGCCGCATCCCCTTCACGCAGCTCGCCGGCCGGCAGATCGGCGCGCACACCGCCCACCGCCAGCAGGGCGAAGTGGACCGGGCCGCCGGTCAGCGCCTGCACCGCCGGGGTATTGGCCCAGTAGTACTGACCCTCGGCCACCAGCGGGGCAACGTCGGAGCCGTGGCTGTCGCTGCCGTTGTCGCCGGGGCGACGGGCATTTTGCAGGGCGGCCGGCAGGGTGGCGATGACGGGGCCGAAGGCCTGCTCGAGGGCGGGCTTGTAGTGGCTGTCGATGATGCCGCGCAGGCGGGGATCCTCATCCACGGTCACCAGGTTGGGCTGGGCGTCGATGAACTTGGCTGCCTGCTTGCTGCGGGCCTCGTCCAGTGCCTGCTTGCGAGCGGGATCGGCGAAGAAGTCGCGGCTGGCCAGCAGCTGGTTCTGGCCCTTGCAGGCGATGACCCGGCCCTGGGCATCGAAGCTCACCTGGGCCAGTCCGATGGCCTGGGCATAGGAGCCGGCCTGCACCACGCAGGTCATGCCGACCCCGTCCGGGTTGGTGACAAGCGCCGCGTACTCGCCGGTGTTGCCCCAGCCGATGTTGCGAAAATCGCCGAGCAGGCTGTGGGAGTGACCGCCGACGATGGCGTCGATGCCGTTCACCTTGGCCGCCAGCGCCAGATCCCGCTGGTTGCCGATGTGGGTGAGCGCCACGATCTGGTTGATGCCATGTTGGCGCAGCAGGTCCACCGTGGCCTGGGCGGAGGTGACTTCGTTGCCAAAGCGCAGCTTGCCGACGTTGGGGGAGATGTTGGCCATGTCCTCCAGCACTAGTCCCATCACGGCGACCAGCTGCTTGCCCTGGGGCAGGTTGTTGAGATCGCTGACCGGGCTCTTCTGGTTGCCGTCGAAGGCGTAGATGACGAACGGCTTGAGATTGGCGGCGTGGCGCAGATCCGGATCGTCGCGGGTATCCAGGTTGGCGGCCAGCACCGGGAAGTTGACCCCCTGAATGAAGCGGGCGAGCTTCTGGTTGTCGAGATCGAACTCGTGGTTGCCGAGAGCCATGGCGTCGAGGCCGAACTGGCTCAGCAGCTCGGCGTTGGCCATCCCCTCGTTGAGCTTGAAGTAGCCGCTGCCCTGCCAGGCATCGCCGCCGTGCAGCAGCAGGATTGGCTGGTTCTTGGCCAGTGCATCGGCCTGGAAGGATTTCGCCATGGTGAGCAGGCGTGGATAGCCGCCGAAGCGGGTGTAGAGGGTGTCGGTTTCCCCCTGCTTGCCAAAGATGGGCCCCTTCAGCTCGGCGTTGACCGGGTCAAACTGGGAGTGAGTGTCGTTCATGTGAGCCAGGGTCAGCACGAAGGGCTGGCCTTCATTGCCGGGCTGACAGGCGAACAGGAAGCTGCAGAAGGCAAGGAGTAGCAGCGGGCGCAAGCGATTCATGGAACAATCCTTAACCTGCGACGGGGCAGGGCAGTACCGGGTGTAACTGGGACTAAAAAGACAAAAACCGCCAGCTGGCGGTTTTTGTCACAACAGGGTCTATCAATGCTCAAACATGGCAGAGATGGACTCTTCGTTGCTGATGCGGCGAATGGCTTCGGCCAGCACGGAAGAGAGCGTCAGCTGCTTGACCTTGTCGACCGCCTTCATCTCCGCGGTGAGCGGGATGGAGTCGGTGATGATCAGTTCGTCGATCACGGAGTTCTTGATGTTCTCCACGGCGGAACCGGAGAAGACCGGGTGAGTGGCGTAGGCGAATACACGCTTGGCGCCGCGCTCCTTGAGGGCTTCTGCAGCTTTGCACAGGGTGCCGCCGGTGTCGATCATGTCGTCGACGATGATGCAGTCGCGGCCGGCCACGTCACCGATCAGGTGCATGACCTGGGAGACGTTCGGGCGGGGACGACGCTTGTCGATGATGGCGATGTCGGTATCGTCCAGCAGCTTGGCGATGGCACGGGCACGTACCACGCCGCCGATGTCCGGCGACACGACCACGGGGGATTCGAGGTTCTTGGACTTCATGTCTTCCAGCAGCACCGGGCTGCCGAACACGTTGTCGACCGGGACGTCGAAGAAGCCCTGGATTTGTTCGGCATGCAGGTCAACGGTCAGCACGCGATCCACACCGACGCTGGAGAGGAAGTCGGCGACGACCTTGGCGGTGATGGGAACACGGGCGGAGCGGACGCGGCGGTCCTGACGGGCATAACCAAAGTAGGGGATAACGGCAGTAATACGGCCAGCTGAAGCACGACGCAGAGCATCCACCATCACGATCAATTCCATCAAATTGTCGTTGGTCGGGGCACAGGTGGATTGAATGATGAAGATATCGCCACCACGTACATTCTCGTTGATCTGTACGCTGATCTCGCCGTCGCTAAAGCGACCTACGGCAGCATTGCCGAGTTTGATAAACAGGCGATCTGCGATCTTCTGGGCTAGTTCCGGCGTTGCGTTACCAGCAAACAGCTTCATGTCAGGCACGGTTTGAAACCTCGGGGTTGCATCCAGTATGTGGGGAGTCTTATTCAGACCCTTATCGTTTTGGGGCAAACGATTTATCAAGTTGACGGGTCAGACCACTATAGGCTGCTTTCAGGCCAGGTGCCCACGTTGCATGCGGCAAGTCGGTTGAGCGTCGTGCTGGTCGACGCCCCGTCATCCATGATGACCAGTGACCTCCCGACAACGAGAGGGTAACGATGGATGCTGCAACCGGCGAGGGGGAGTGTGCACTCCCGGCAAGACTGCTGCGGCAGGTGAATCGATATACCCTGTTCGATGTTCAGGAGATGGCTGGGGTACTAGGATTCGAACCTAGGAATGGCGAGATCAAAACCCGCTGCCTTACCGCTTGGCGATACCCCAATCACTGACTTGTTGCAATGCAGCGAAGAGTGGTGATATGTTCTCGCCCTTGGCGACAAACCCATCCCATCCTTTCGGCACTTTTGCCAACACTTCCCGAGCAGCCACTTCGTCTTCAAACTGAGCAAAGACGCAGGCTCCTGTGCCCGTCATTCTTGACGGCGCGTATTCTAGCAACCAGCCGAGCGCATTGGCAACCTCGGGGTGGCGCTTTTTCACCAGCAATTCGCAATCGTTTTTCCACTCCCCTTCCAGCAGATTGTGCAATGCCATTTTCGGGGTATCTCTGGGCAGGTCCGGATCCTGGAACACGGCGGCGGTCGCCACATGGCAATCGGGCTTGAGCACCAGATACCAGGTACTCGGCAGCTCGACCGGCTGCAACCGTTCACCGACCCCCTCGGCAAAGGCGGCCTTGCCGCGCACGAACACCGGCACGTCGGCGCCCAGCTGCACGCCGAGCTCGGCCAGCTCGTCTTCACTCAAGCCGGCTCGCCACAGGTGGTTGAGGGCGACCAGGGTGGTGGCGGCGTCCGACGAACCGCCGCCTATGCCACCGCCCATGGGCAGTACCTTCTCCAGCCGGATATGGGCTCCCTGCGGGCTTGGCAGCCTGGCCTGCAGCAGGCGGGCGGCGCGGATGATCAGGTTCTGCTCGTCGGGCACGCCGGGAATGGCCGGGCTCAGGGTGAGCAAGTCGGTATCGGTGAGCGGATCGAACTCGAGCCAGTCGCCGTGGTTGAGGAAGATGAACAGGGTCTGCAGCTCGTGGTAGCCGTCCGGGCGACGGCCGTTGACGTGCAAAAAGAGATTCAGTTTGGCCGGAGCCGGCCAGCGCATGGCGCTCATGGGGGAGTCCTTGTCGATGGCCGCCATCAGAGGGTTATGGTCCACTGGTTGATCTGCAGCTTGAGGCGACTGCCCTGGCCGGTCATGGTGAGCAGGTGCGGCAGGCGGTAACCGTCCTGATCCCGGTAGTCGCCATAGACGATCTGCCACTGACCATCCCGCACGCTGGCCAGACTGCGGTCGGGGTTGAGCTCGAATTCGGCCTGACCCGGCAGGCCCTTGATCCACTCCGGCAGCCCGGCCACCGGAATGTTCCAGCCGGTGAGCTGATAGATGAGCGCCTCGGCATCCTGGCTCTGGTGCGGGTTGCCCTCGTTGTCGATCAGGGTGATCTCGCCCTTGCTGCGGGAGAGCTCGAGGATGTGAGTGCCGATCAGGCTGGTGAGGTTGAGACGGTAGTCGTCGCCATCCTGCTGCCAGTTGACCCGGGCGCTGCCCTTCTGCTGGGCGGTGATGATGGCCATCTTGCCCGACAGCTGCCAGTGGCTGAGCTGCTCGAGACGGGTACGTTCCTGCTGCCAGTTGACCTGATCACGCTGGGGTTGGGTAGTGGCGCAACCGGCCAGCAACAGCAGGCAGCCAAGGGTGAAAAGACGCAACAACAAGGTCATGCTCCGGAAAAGGTGATTTGCCACAGTATACGGGGCGGCCGTATCGCTTTTAAAGACTTACCCTTTCTCGTACAATTGGCAGCCTTTACTCCCAGCGCACAGATACGATCCACGCCCACTCATGAGTTTGCTTGCCCTCGGAATCAACCACAACACCGCCAGTGTCGCCTTGCGGGAGCGGGTCGCCTTCGGCCCGGACTGCATCGATCGCGCCTTGCGTGAGCTGGTCGCCCAACCCGGTGTAAGCGAGGCGGTGATCGTCTCGACCTGCAATCGCACCGAGCTTTACTGCAGCCTGGCGCAGGGGCAGGGCGAGCAGGTGTTGCAGTGGCTGCAGCGTTTCCACGGTCTGAATGCGGCCGAGGTGGTCTCCGCCATCTACCAGCATCAGGACGAGGAGGCGGTCCGTCACCTGATGCGGGTGGCCTGCGGGCTCGACTCCCTGGTGCTGGGGGAGCCGCAGATCCTTGGGCAGATCAAGCAATCCTACGCCCATGCCCAGCAATCCGAGGCGGTGAAGGGATCGCTGGAGCGGCTGTTCCAGAAATCCTTCTCGGTGGCCAAGCGGGTGCGTACCGATACCGAGATTGGCGCCAGCGCCGTGTCGGTGGCCTTTGCCGCGGTGAGCCTGGGACGGCGGATCTTCTCCGATCTCTCCCAGACCAAGGTGCTGCTGGTCGGCGCCGGCGAGACCATCGAACTGGTGGCCCGCCACCTGCGCGAGCAGAACGTCACCCAGATGATGGTGGCGAACCGCACCCTGCAGCGGGCCCAGCTGCTGGCCGAGGAGTTCGGCGCCCAGGTGATGACGCTCGAAGAGATCCCGGACTACCTGCACGAGGCGGACATCGTCATCAGCTCCACTGCTAGCCCGCTGCCCATCATCGGCAAGGGCATGGTGGAGCGCGCGCTCAAGGCCCGCCGCTTCAAGCCCATGTTCCTGGTGGACATCGCGGTGCCCCGCGACATCGAGGCGGAGGTGGACGAGCTCTCGGACGCCTATCTCTACACGGTGGATGACCTGCAGGGCATCATCGAGCAGAATCTCGAGACCCGCAAACGGGCCGCCGCCGAGGCCGAGCTCATCGTGCAGGAAGAGCGCGACGACTTCATGGGCTGGTATCGCAGCCAGCACTCGGTGGATCTCATCCGCGATTACCGCCACCAGTCCCAACAGGTGGCCGACGAAGAGCTGCAGCGCGCCCTGCTGGCCCTGCAGCAGGGCGAGAATGCCGAGCAGGCGCTCAAGGCGCTGGCCCACCGCCTCACCAACAAGTTGATCCACGCACCGACCCAGGCCCTGCGCCATGCCGCGGCCCAGGGGGATCACCACCAGCTGGCCCAGTTGCGCCAGGTGCTGGGGTTGTCACAAGAGTCATAGTTTTGGGGCGACCAGCCGGTCGTCCCGTCCTCCATCGAGAACACAAGATTTATGAATCCGTCACTGATCAGAAAGCTGGAAGGCCTCATCGAGCGCCACGAAGAAGTACAGGCCATGCTCGGCGAGCCGGACGTGGCCGCGGATCAGGATCGCTATCGCGCCCTGACCCGGGAATATGCCCAGCTGGAAGATATCGTTCACGCTTTCCAGCAATTCCGCCAGGCCGAAGAGAACCTGGACGCCACCCGCCAGATGCTGGAAGAGGATGATGCCGACCTGCGCGAGATGGCGCAGGAGGAGCTGCCGCTGGCCAAGGCGACCTTCGAGGAGCAGGAGCAGGCGCTGCAGGTGATGCTGCTGCCGCGCGACCCCAAGGATGACAACAACTGCTACCTGGAGATCCGCGCCGGTGCCGGCGGTGACGAGGCGGCGATCTTTGCGGGCGATCTGTTTCGCATGTATTCGCGCTACGCCGAGCGCCAGGGCTGGCGGGTTTCCATCGTCAGCTGCAACGACGGCGAGCATGGTGGCTACAAGGAGGTGATCGCCAAGGTGGAGGGTGAGCACGTCTACGGCCGCCTCAAGTTTGAATCCGGTGGTCACCGGGTGCAGCGGGTGCCGGAAACCGAATCCCAGGGCCGGGTGCACACCTCCGCCTGTACCGTCGCCGTGCTGCCGGAAGTGCCGGAAGCCGAGCAGATCGAGATCAACCCCTCGGAGCTGAAGATCGACACCTTCCGCGCCTCCGGGGCCGGCGGTCAGCACGTCAACAAGACCGACTCCGCCATCCGCATTACCCACCTGCCCACCGGGCTGGTGGTGGAGTGCCAGGATGAACGCTCCCAGCACAAGAACCGCGCCAAGGCGATGTCGGTGCTCTCAGCCCGTCTGCAGGCGGCCGAGGATGAGCGCCACCGCGCCGCCGAGCAGAGCACCCGCCGCAACCTGGTGGGGTCGGGAGATCGCTCCGAGCGCATCCGCACCTACAACTACCCGCAGGGGCGCCTCTCCGAGCACCGCATCAACCTCACCCTCTATCGCCTCGGCGAGATCATGGAAGGGGATCTGGACTGCGTCATCAGCCCGATGATCCAGGAGTACCAGGCCGATCAGCTCGCCTCCCTGGCCGAGAGCAACTGATGCAGATCCAGCAGGCTCGCGCCCACATCATGGCGACCCTGGCAGGTGGGGAATCCCCCCGCGCCGATGCGGATGCGCTGCTCTGCCATCTGCTGGAGTGCCGGCGCAGCTACCTGATGACCTGGCCGGAGCGCGAGCTCGATGCCGCCCAGCAGGCGACCCTGCAGGGCTGGCTCGAACGCCGTCTCAATGGCGAACCCATCGCCCACCTGATCGGCGAGCGGGAGTTCTGGTCGCTGCCGCTCAAGGTGAGCCCGGCCACCCTGATCCCGCGCCCCGATACCGAGGTGCTGGTCGAGCAGGCGCTGGCGCGGCTGCCCGCAGGCCCCTGCGCCGTGCTGGATCTGGGCACCGGCACCGGCGCCATTGCACTGGCGCTCAAGTCGGAGCGACCGGATGCCGATGTATGGGCGGTGGACAGGATGCCGGCAGCGGCAGCCCTGGCCCGTGCCAACAGTGCCGCCCTTGGTCTGCCCATCGAGGTGCGCGACGGCAGCTGGTTTGAGCCGCTGGTCGCGCCCTCGTCAAGCAAGGCGCCGCGCTTTGCGATGATCGTCTCCAACCCGCCCTACATCGACGGGGCGGATCCGCACCTCGATGAGGGGGACGTGCGCTTCGAACCCCGCTCCGCCCTGGTGGCGGACGAGCAGGGGCTGGCGGATATCCGGCTGATCGTGGCGGGCGCGCCAGCCCATCTGCTGCCGGGCGGCTGGCTGTTGCTGGAGCATGGCTGGCAACAGGGGGAGGCGGTGCGTCAACTCCTGTTGCAACAGGGCTACCTTCAGGTGGAAACCGTGCGCGATTACGGCGATAACGAGCGGGTGACCCTGGGGCGGCTGGCTCGGTGATGATGACGGGCGGGCCGGGCCTGCCTTTGTTCAAGGACACGTTATGTATTTTGCTATCAAACATCTGCACCTGCTGCTGATAGGCTTGGCCGTGCTGATGTTCATGTTGCGCTTCTATTGGCTGCAGACCGGCTCGAGCCGCGCTGCCAGCGCCCGTACCCTCAGGTTGAGCGGCTGGCTCAACGGCCTGGTGGTGCTCTCCGGTGTGCTGCTGTGCATGGTGCTGGATCTCAACCCGCTCAACAACGCCACCCCCTGGCTCAGCGAAAAGCTGACCGCCATCCTGGTGGTGGCCTTTCTGGCCATGATGGCACTGCGCCTGGCCCGCAGTAACGGCATCCGCTGGTTTGCGTTTCTGGGAGCCCTCGGCTGGGTCTTCTTCATCGCCAAGCTGGCCGTCTACAAGCAGGCCAGCCTGTTCGGTTAAGGATGATGACGATGATACGCGTAGACGAATGGACCGATTTCGAAGCCCATGACATCGCCGAGCTGGCGCTGTCAGTGAGCGACGAGATCCATGGCATCAGTGGCCGCGGGACGGCGGAGCTGGCCCGGCTCGACGCCTGGCTGGACGAGGCCATCGAGGAAGGGGATTGCGACCAGGTGCGCCGCCAGCTGTTGCAGGGCTTCTACCAGACCTTAGGCTTTCATGGCGACTGGCAGGACTACTTCTCGGTGGCCAACTGCGATCTGGCCCAGGTCCTGGCCCGCAAGCAGGGCATTCCGGTCAGCCTTGGCATCCTCATTATTCAGCTGGGGCGCAAGCTCGGGCTGGACGTGGAGGGGATCTGCTTCCCCGGCCACTTCCTGGTGAGCTTTGCCGGTAGCGAGGGGGAGGTCTATGTGGACCCCTTCACCGGCGACGAGCTGAGCCTGCACCACATCGAGCTGCTGCTGCGCGGGGCTCTCGGCAATCTGGCCACCCTCAGCTCGGATCACCTGCAGCCTGCCGGCCAGTGGGAGATCATCGAGCGGCTGCTCAACGTCAGCAAGGGCGCCCTGCTGCGGGAAGACCGGATGACCGAGGCGCTGCGCTGCAGCGAACTGCTGCTGCGGATGAAGCCCGGCGACCCGCTGGAGACGCGGGATCGCGGCTTCATCTACGAGCAGCTCGATTGCCCGCGCTTTGCCGCCGACGATTTTGAATACTTTATTGAACAGTGCCCGGACGATCCGGTGGCCGACGTGCTCAAGGCCCAGCTGGCTGCGCTGGATCTGAGCCCCAAGCCCCTCCACTGAGGGGCGGGTAACGGCCCCGCTGCATGGCGAGGCCCTGGCCGAATTTAAAGTCCCATGCCGTTGCATGCAAGGCCTGGGAGATGCAACTAACGAGTATCGAGGCCGCGCTGCCCTGGGCAGCGCGGCCGGATGTGGATTCAAGCCCTGCAAGCCCTTTTACCTAAGGAAGCCTGAGATGGAACAGAAGAATATCAAGGTCAATGGCATCGACGTCGCCAACGACAAACCGTTCGTGTTGTTCGGCGGCATGAACGTGCTGGAATCCCGCGACATGGCGATGGCGGTGTGCGAGAAGTACGTGGAAGTGACCTCCAAGCTGGGTATCCCGTTCGTGTTCAAGGCGAGCTGGGACAAGGCCAACCGCTCCTCCATCCACTCCTACCGCGGTCCGGGTCTGGAAGAGGGGATGAAGATCTTCCAGGAGCTGAAAGCGACCTTCGGCATGCCGGTCATCTCCGATCTGCACGAGCCCCATCAGGCCAAGCCCGTGGCCGAGGTGGTCGACGTCATCCAGCTGCCCGCCTTCCTGGCGCGCCAGACCGATCTGGTGGAGGCCATGGCCCGCACCGGCAACGTCATCAACATCAAGAAGCCGCAGTTCCTGAGCCCAAGCCAGATGAAGAACATCACCGACAAGTTCGAGGAGTGCGGCAACGACCGTCTGATCCTGTGCGAACGCGGTGCCAACTTCGGGTATGACAACCTGGTGGTGGACATGCTGGGGCTGGGCGTGATGAAGAAGAGCACCGGCGGCTACCCGGTCATCTTCGACGTGACCCACTCCCTGCAGTGCCGCGATCCCATGGGCGCGGCCTCCGGCGGTCGCCGTGAGCAGGTGACCGAGCTGGCCCGTGCCGGCATGGCGGTCGGTCTGGCCGGTCTGTTCATTGAATCCCACCCGGACCCCAAGATTGCCCGTTGCGACGGCCCGAGCGCGCTGCCGCTGGAGAAGCTGGAAGGCTTCCTCAAGCAGATGAAGGCCATCGACGATCTCATCAAGGGCTTCGAGCCGCTCGATACTTCCATCTAAGTCCGGCTTTGCTTGCCCAATAAAAATGCCCCGCACTGCGGGGCATTTTTATTTGCGGCCTGTTTTTATTTCTTTGGCCAGCATAAATCAATCGCAGAATAAATACAGCCAGGTTTCCGTGGTGTTAATGTTGTTAAATCTGTTGTGTGATTGATGTCTATTAATTGCTTTTTTTAACATGGGAAAGTAACCCCTGTTGTGATGAGGGAACGGCACGAACCGGGCGAAATAACACTATTTCGTCACGGATTGCTGCATGCGTATTTCTGCCATGACACATCTCATTAAATTGACAGGACGTTAAGAATGCAGAAAAGAATAGTCAGCAGCCTGTATTTTCAGGTGTTGTTAGCGATCACCCTCGGGGTCATTCTGGGACATATATATCCCGACCTCGGAGCGGACATGAAACCGCTGGGGGATGGTTTCGTTAAATTAATCAAAATGATCATCGCCCCGGTTATATTCTGCACGGTGGTGACCGGTATTGCCGGCATGGAGAGCATGAAAGCGGTGGGTAAAACCGGCGCCATCGCGCTGCTCTATTTTGAAGTGGTCAGCACCATCGCCCTCATCATCGGGCTGTGCGTGGTCAACCTGCTGCAACCGGGGGCGGGCATGAACGTCGACCCCGCCACGCTGGACGCCAGCGCCATCTCCGCCTACGCCGAGCAGGCCAAGGCTCAGGGCATCATCCCCTTCCTGCTGGACGTGATCCCGGGCAGCGTGATCGGCGCCTTTGCCAGCGGCAATATTCTGCAGGTGCTGTTATTTGCGGTGCTTTTTGGCTTCTCCCTGCACCATATCGGCGAGAAGGGAAAAGTGATATTCAATGTCATCGACAGCTTCTCCCAGGTTATTTTCGGGATCATCAACATGATCATGCGGCTGGCACCGGTTGGGGCATTTGGCGCGATGGCCTTTACCATCGGAAAATATGGTATCGGCTCGCTGGTTCAGCTCGGACAATTAATCGCCTGCTTCTACATGACCTGCCTGCTGTTTATTTTCCTGGTGCTGGGCAGTATTGCCAGAGCGAATGGCTTCAGTATCCTGCGCTTTATTTCCTATATCCGGGAAGAGTTGCTGATCGTGCTGGGAACTTCCTCTTCTGAATCCGTATTGCCGCGCATGCTGGTGAAGATGGAGGCGCTCGGCTGCAAGAAGTCGGTGGTGGGGCTGGTGATCCCGACCGGTTACTCCTTCAACCTGGACGGCACCTCCATCTATCTGACCATGGCGGCCATCTTCATCGCCCAGGCCACCAACACCCCGCTCGACCTGTTCCAGCAGATCACCCTGCTGGTGGTGCTGCTCATCTCTTCGAAGGGGGCCGCCGGGGTGACCGGCAGTGGCTTCATCGTGCTGGCGGCCACCATCTCGGCGGTGGGACACCTGCCGCTGGCCGGGCTGGCGCTGATCCTCGGCATCGATCGCTTCATGTCGGAGGCCCGCGCCCTGACCAACCTCATCGGCAACGGGGTGGCAACCCTGGTGGTGGCCCGTTACTGCGATCAGCTCGATGAGCAGCAGATGCACGAGGCGCTGAGCAACCCGCCGCAAGCCGTCAAGCTGGATCAGCATTGAGCCGCCGATGCCCGCACCGTGCGCTGCCAGTCTGTCGTTCAAGGGCGGCGAGCGCGGGTGGGTGAATTCAAGCCATAAAAAAACGGCCCGTTTGGGCCGTTTTTCATGATACCGGTTGCTGCAGAGCGACTTACAGGCTCTGGGTGAAGGTGCGGGTCACCACGTCACGCTGCTGTTCCGGGGTCAGTGCATTGAAGCGCACGGCGTAGCCGGAGACACGGATGGTCAGCTGCGGGTACTTTTCCGGGTTGGCGATGGCGTCTTCCAGGGTCTCGCGACGCAGGACGTTGACGTTCAGGTGCTGACCACCTTCGACGGCCGGCTCGGCTTGTACCGGCAGTTCACGGTATTCGAACTGGCCCAGGTCAGAGACGCTGACTTCCTGATCGGCGGCGAAGGTGTCGCCTTTGGCGCAGATGCAACGAGCCTGTTGCTTCTCTTCGTCCAGCAGCCAGAACGAGTTCAGCAGAGCGGCGTTGGCAGACTGGGTGATTTGGATGCCCTTGATCATGGTATGACTCCTCATAGGAAAGCGGATTCAACTGTAAGGAAATTACCCTGATGTATTTAAACCACCGGGATGATTTAAAGGGCCCTTGCCTTACACCTTTACTTTGTTGGGTCATATATACCACGATGGTAATATTACGAAAATTGATCTAAATCAAAAAACGCGCGATTTGCGCGAGCTGGAAGGGATTAAATTATTGAGATTAATCAAAAAGAGGTCATTTTTCTGATTATGTAAGATATCCGAATTATGCATCTTCTATTAATTAAATCTAGTAATTTAACTACATGTTTTGAAGTTTGTGTCATGCATGAGCCGACCTCATCTCCCCTGTGGGGGCATCGGGGCCAAGCCTGCGGTTAAGGTGGCGGGGCCAGGTTTGCCCTCTCTCTGCTGCTCACACAGCTATATAAGGTTGCCTTGGCATAAGGCTGCCTCAGCCGAGCCGCCGATTGCCACGGTCACCATGACCCCGTTGCCCACAGTGGCAGGGAGAGCTGGGTGCGCGGGAGCTTGCCATACCGTTGCCATGCAGTTGCCATTCGGGGGCGAGGGGACTCGGAAGAGGGTGCCAAGGTTGCGTCCTGGGGGCTGGCCCCCTATCCTGAGCCCCTTGCCGCATTAATGAGGGCATGGTGATGCCAGCACTGGCCCAGCACCATGTCCTGCCGCATTCAGCGAGGATGGCGGCGTGCTTGCTCGCATGGCCCGGCATGGGCCAAGCCGCATGCCGCAAAACCCGCCGTATTCATCGAGGATGGTGGCGCGCCGACCCGCATCAGGCGGTGTGACCCTGCACGGGGTAACAGGGCGTCCATCCGGACAGATTCAATGAGGAGATTGGGGTGCAGACCTGGACTGATGTAATTGGCTCCGAGAAGGAGCAGGACTATTTCAAGGCGACCCTGGCGACCGTCAGGAGTGAGCGGGAGGCGGGCAAGGTGATCTATCCGCCGGCGACCGACGTGTTCAATGCCTTCAAGCTGACCGAGCTGGATCAGGTCAAGGTGGTGATCCTGGGTCAGGATCCGTATCACGGCCCCAATCAGGCGCACGGCCTCTGCTTCTCTGTGCTGCCGGGGGTGCGCACGCCCCCCTCGCTGGTCAACATCTACAAAGAGATGCAGCGGGATCTGCCGGGTTTTGTCACACCCAGTCACGGCTTTCTGGAGTCTTGGGCCAAGCAGGGGGTGCTGCTGCTCAATACCGTGCTGACGGTCCAGGCGGGTCAGGCCCACTCCCATGCCCATCTGGGCTGGGAGACCTTCACCGACCGGGTCATCGAGCAGATCAATGCCAGCTGCCAGGGGGTGGTTTTCCTGCTGTGGGGCGCCCATGCCCAGAAGAAGGGTCGCTTCATCGACAGGCAGCGTCATCATGTGCTAAGCGCGCCGCATCCCAGCCCGCTCTCTGCTCATCGCGGCTTCATCGGCTGCGGCCACTTCTCCGAAACCAACCGGCTGCTGAGTCAACAGGGGATGAGCCCCATCAACTGGCACTCGGTCTGCGAGTGAGGGGCCCGACGGCTGGCGAGCGGGGGCATGAACAGGGGGGCGGCATTGTGCGTTACCCGCTGTTTTGTCTGCAGATGACTTGATTGAGTGCAAAGTTGGCGCGATAAATGACCGTATACTCGAAACAGGATCGTCTCATTTCAGCGCAAGGAGTGCCCATGCTAGCCAGTCTGCACAAGGACCATCTCAACATCGCCAGGTTGCTGGATCTGCTCAAACACAAGCTCGCCGCCATTCGCGACGAACAGCGGGTCAGCTATTTCCTGATCCGCGATGTGGTGGACTACCTGAGGGAGGTGTCGGACAAGTATCACCATCCGAAGGAAGACATCATTTATGACTACTACCTCAAGTACCGGGTCGTGGAGGGGGACGTCGCCAACCGGCTGCAGGCTGAGCATGCCAAGTTGCTGGAAGCCGGCGCCGAACTCAAGGAGATGGTGGAGATGATCCTGATGGATGCGGTGATCCCGCTCGATCAGTTTACCGCCAAGCTGGAGCAGTTCGTGGCGCTGCAGGAGGCGCACATGAACTACGAGGAGTGGGTCATCTTCCCCCATCTGCGCGATTCGCTGACCGAGGATGATTGGCGTCACCTCGAACAGATCTGGCAGAACCGCGCCATCGGGGATCCGCTGTTCGGGCCCGAGATCAGCCAGCACTTTCAGGCACTGGCCAAGCGCCTGTCGCTGCCGCTCTCTTCCTGAGGGGTGACACTCTCTTAAAAAACAAGGCCCCGGTTAACCGGGGCCTTGTTTTTACAGTTCGATCTCGTCTGAGAGACCTTCGTAGGCGATGTCGATGGATTGCAGCTCCTTCTGCAGGCGGTGCTTGTCTTTCAACGCCTCAATCTCACGCCATTTACGTTTCTTTCCCGTTGTCCCGCGGCTACGTGAACCGAGCTCAACTACATCGTCATATTCGAAGTTGAACATTTCCATGGCTCCCTCCTTGGTTATTCTCGTTTTCACCATCCGTATAACATAACGGCATTGAAAATAAAACGTTTTCGTGACGAACACATGACAAGGGTCCGGCGCCCATAAAAAAACCGGGTTCCCTTGCAGGAACCCGGTTTTCATCGGCTCATGACGGCTCTCATCAGAGGCGGCTGGCCAGCATGGTTTCCAGCTTGCCCTGGTCGATGGCAAACATGCGGATGCCTTCGCCGAGCTTCTCGTGGGCCATGGCGTCCTGGTTCAGTTCCCAGCGGAATTCGGCTTCGGTCATCGGAGCCGGTTTGGCTTTGCGCTCGCCGGTGTAGTTCAGCTTGCGTACCACGGCGCCTTCGGTCTTGCTCAGCTCTTCGAGCAGGGCCGGGCCAATGGTCAGACGGTCGCAGCCGGCCAGTTCCAGGATCTCGCCGGTGTTGCGGAAGCTGGCGCCCATGACCACGGTCGGGTAGTCGTGCTGCTTGTAGTAGTCGTAGATGGAGGTGACGGAAACCACGCCCGGATCTTCGCTGGCGGTGTAGTCACGGTTGTGCTTGGCCTTGTACCAGTCGAGGATGCGACCGACGAACGGGGAGATCAGGAAGGCGCCGGCTTCGGCACAGGCACGGGCCT
Organism: Aeromonas sp. QDB34; assembly: GCF_027705405.1. Taxonomy (NCBI): domain Bacteria; kingdom Pseudomonadati; phylum Pseudomonadota; class Gammaproteobacteria; order Aeromonadales; family Aeromonadaceae; genus Aeromonas; species Aeromonas sp. QDB34. Next base: position 55,922 of record NZ_JAPDBT010000013.1, read on the forward strand.
GGGCGAAGGAGAACAGCAGGGTCAGGTTGCACTGGATGCCCTCTTTCTCCAGCACCTCGGCGGCACGGATGCCTTCCCAGGTGGAGGCCAGCTTGATCAGGATGCGATCGTTGCTGATACCGGCTTCGTTGTAGAGACGGATCAGTTTGCGGGCCTTGGCGATGCTGGCCTGGGTATCGAAGGAGAGACGGGCATCCACTTCGGTGGAGATGCGGCCTGGGACGATTTTCAGCACTTCCAGGCCGATGTTGACCGCCAGCTTGTCGCCCGCGTCGATGATTTGCTGTGCCTTGTCCTGGCTCTGGGCTTTGGCCCAGTTGATGGCGTCTTCGATCAGCGCCGCGTATTCGGGGATCTCGGATGCCTTCAACACCAGAGAGGGGTTGGTGGTGGCATCGATGGGCTGGTAGCGCTTGATGGCTTCGATATCACCGGTGTCGGCGACAACTGTGGTCAGGGCTTTCAGCTGGGTTAATTTATCGGCCATGGCAAATATCATCTCTTTATGAGGGCGCACTCTCCTGCGGAGGGTGCTGGCTCGGGGGTGGCGGGCGTGAGACGACAGTTCTGAAATAAAATTACAAAATCCCGGCGACTCAGGCTCAGAAAAGCGCGATGGGTGTGTCCCATCGTCATTGCCTGCCTAATTAATACGGATGTGGCTCATCCTGCAATAGGGGGGGCTGTATGCTTATCAGCCACTCCCTGGCCGCAGTGGGAAAGAGTGGCTAAAAGTATTTGATAAAAAACGATTTTTATCCTTTTTGCCGGAGTGAATTTAGCGGCCGCCAAAAACAACTTTTTTGGTTGATTATCGGTTTTGTGGCATCGATCACACAAATTGTCCGATCAGCCTCTTGAAATTTTATTACGTGTAAAACGTTTGGCGAAACAAAGGGGTTTTGGCTGCCCGGATGGGTAAACGCTTGCGTAATGGTTTGCCCCCTTCTCTGCTTGCTCTACCTCTATATAGATAATTGCCAAAAAGTGCTCTTTTGGGTCTAATTTGTCGGCTGATTGATTGGATTCTCAGTTTTGTTGAAATTTTGCGAGTTAAATGAAGCTTTAATGCACTGGATCGCTCGTTTTTTGTTTCCGCAGTGATCCCGATCACTATTCTGAACTCCCTCGCTATGCTAGATTCCGCCCCTTTAGTGAACCGCAAATTCAGAAACAGACAGCAAGGGGTCAGCGCAGACTGACCATGGATGTGATAACAACGAGAGAAATATGGACACCTTGATCGCAATGATTAACGACCTGATGTGGGGAGCCGTGCTCATCTACCTGCTCATCGGCGTCGGCATCTTCTTCACCTTCCGCCTGGGTTTTATCCAGATCCGCCACTTCGGCCACATGTTCTCCGTCTTGCGCAACAGCCGCAAATCAGACAACGCCGGTATCTCCTCCTTCCAGGCCCTCTGTACCAGCCTTGCCGCCCGCGTGGGTACCGGCAATCTGGCCGGGGTGGCGGTGGCCATCTATCTGGGTGGCCCGGGTGCCATCTTCTGGATGTGGCTGATCGCTTTCATCGGCATGGCGACCGCCTTCGTCGAGAGCACCCTGGCCCAGCTCTACAAGGTCAAGGATGAGGACGGCAACTACCGTGGCGGCCCCGCCTACTACATGGAGAAGGGGCTCGGCATGCGCTGGATGGGGGTGTTGTTCTCGCTCTGCCTGATCCTGGCGTTCGGTCTGGTGTTCAACGCGGTACAAGCCAACTCCATCAGCCTGGCGATGAACGTGGCCTTCGGCATTCCCGACTGGGTCAGCGGTCTGGCACTGGTGGTGCTCTCCGGTCTCATCATCTTCGGCGGAATTCGCGGCATCGCCCGTTTCGCCGAGCTGGTCGTGCCCTTCATGGCGCTGGCCTACATCCTGATGGCGCTGTTCGTGGTCGCCATGAACATCAGCGAGCTGCCGGGGGTATTCAGCCTCATCATCAAGTCCGCCTTCGGTCTTGAGCAGGCCGGTTCCGGTGCGCTGGGCTACGCCATCTCCCAGGCGATGATCAACGGCATCAAGCGCGGCCTCTTCTCCAACGAAGCCGGTATGGGCTCCGCTCCCAACGCCGCCGCGACCGCGACGCCCTATCCGCCGCATCCGGCCTCTCAGGGTTACGTGCAGATGCTGGGTGTGTTCCTCGATACCATCGTCATCTGTACCTGTACTGCCGCTATCATCCTGATGTCCGGCCAGTTCGAACCGGGCTCCGGCATCACCGGGGTGGAGCTGACCCAGCGGGCGCTCTCTTCCCAGATCGGTGGCGGTGGCAACATCTTCATCGCGGCGGCCATCTTCTTCTTCGCCTTCACCTCCATCGTGGCGAACTACTCCTACGCCGAGACCAACCTGGTGTTCCTCGAGCACAACCACAAGGGCGGTCTGATGCTGTTCCGGATGTTCGTGCTGGGCATGGTGATGTTCGGCTCGGTGGGCGAATTGCCGACCGTGTGGGCCATGGCGGACGTCTCCATGGGGCTGATGGCCATCGTCAACCTGGTGGCGATTCTGCTGCTCTCCGGGGTGGCCATCAAGCTGGCGCGGGACTACAACGACCAGCTCAAGCTGGGCAAGGTGCCCACCTTCGACGCCAACAAGTACCCCGAGATCCGCAGCCAGTTGGAAGAGGGGATCTGGGACAATCCGGCGCAAAACAGCAAGCAGGCATAAGCCTCGCAGTCGCCGTTGTCTGACAACAAGGGGAGCCACTGGCTCCCCTTTTGTTTGGGCGCCGTTTGCACCGTTGTCAGTGGCGGGCATCCCAGTGCCGACAGATTTGACGCAGCGGTCGTCGCATCTTGTGCAAGGTATGTTGACGCTGCACCGCCGTCAGTACCGGGCATCCCAGCGCTGGCAGATCTGGCGCAGTCGTCGCCGCACCTTGTGCAAGGTGTGTTGACGCTGCACTGCCGTCAGCTGTGGGCATCCCAGCGCCGGCAGATCTGGTGCAACCGTCGCCGCAGCTGGCGCAAGGTACGGTGACGCTGCGCCGCCGACAAGGGGGCATAACGCCAGCGCCGGTAGAGCCAGGCACCCTGTTGCAGCGGCCGCGCCAAGGTAGGTCTGAGGCCGGCGAGGCGCTCGCACCAGCTGGCCAGGCTCTCCCCCGCCAAGGGCTGCCAGCCATGGCGGGCGGCGCGCCGGCGCAGGGGCTGCCATAGCCGCAGGGGCAGCGGAGCCGGGCCGCACCAGATCAGCAGGCCGCCCACCAGGCTGGCCACCCCCAGCAGGGCGGCCAGGATCAGCCAGTGGGTATGGCCGGCCAGCACCGGCCAGCGTTGTCCCAGCTGCTGCCACAGGCTGGCGGCATCATAGTTGAGCACCCAGCGGGTCCATTGGTAGTCGAGATTGGCCCCCCACCAGCGCAACTGGTTGAGCAGGGCCCAGTTGCGATAGCGCTGCAAAGAGAGCGGGTCAGCGGCGGCGAACTCGCCACCCAGGGCCGCCGGCATGCCCCCCTCGATGCGCTGGGGGGCCACTGCGGCGGTGGGATCGAGCCGCTGCCAGCGGTTCTGCTCATCCAGATACTCCACCCAGGCGTGAGCATCGAACTGATGCACCTCCAGGTAGTTGCCCCTCGGATTCCACTCGCCGCCGAGGTAGCCGGTCACCAGCCGGGCCGGGATGCCGGCCGCCCGCAGCACGAAGGCGGTGGCCGTGGCGTAGTGACCACAAAAGCCGCGCCGGCTCTCGAACAGAAAATCATCCACCCCGTCTTGTCCGAGCCGCGGCGGCTGCAGGGTGTAGTAGAAGTCGCCCTGGCGAAACTCGCCCAGCAGGGCGGCGGCCAGCGCCTCTGGCGCCGGATGGCGGGTCTTGAGCGCCAGGGCGTGGGCCCGAGCCTTTGGGTTACCGCCGGCAGGCAACTGCAGGTTGAGGTGACGGGCAGCGTCATCGGCTGGTGGCGCCATGGTGGCCGTGCTGACCCGGTAGCTGACGCGGCCATCCCCCCGATCCTGGCGATAGAGGGTAGCGAGGGGGCTCAAGGTGACCGGGCCGCTCAACACCTCGGGGTTGGCCAGGGCCAGGGTCCAGCGCAGGCGCTGGGGCTCGGCGATCACCTGATAGCTGCCGGCCGGCAGCGGGGTCGCCGGATTGGCCGCCGGCAGCATCTGCACGGATTGGGATTGTTGCCAGCGGCGAACTTGGTCGCTGAGCAACCAGCGCCGGCCATCGAACAGCTCCTGGCGCATCAGCGGGAAGTAGCGCTCCTCTGGCGGCGGCGGCGCGGCGGCGAAGGTGATGCGAAAGGCCAGCTCGGAGGAGTTGACCAGCTCGCTGATGTCGCCAGGGGCCACCTCCTCCGAGAGGCCGGAGAGGGCGCGGCTGCTGCTCGGCATCTGCCACAGTGGCGCCAGCCTTGGCAGCAGCAGAAACAGGGTGAGCAGCAGGGGGATGGCCAGCAGCAGGATGAGCCCGGCACGGCGCCACAGCCGCTGGCCGAGGGGTTGCACCGCCGCCAGCAAGGTGGTGACCGCCAGCCAGAGCGCCCCCGTCATCGCCAGGGCCCACCCCATGCTTTGCCGTTGCACCAGCGCCAGCGCGACGAGAAAGAAGGCGAGCAGCAGCACCTGCTCCACATCCCGCTCTCGCCGGACCTCGATGAGCTTGAGGCCGTAGCCGAGCCAGAGCAGGTTGATGAGGGCCGGCAGGGTGCCGAGCTGGCGCCACTGCCAGCCAAGCAGTACCACGCCCAGCATGGCCAGCAGTGCCAGCGCGGCGGCAGGTGGCGGACGCCAGCCCCGCCACAGCATCATGGCCCGCACGCCCAGGGTGAGCAGTGAAACGGTCACCACCCAGAGTTGCAACTGGGGCCAGAGTGCCGGGATCAGCAGCAGTTGCAGCAGGGCGAGCAGCGGCAGTAAGCGCCGGTTATCGAGCAGCATCGAGGTCGACCTCCTGCGGCGGCTCCACGGCATCGACGCGGGCCAGCGCCAGCCGGCAGCGCTGCAAAAAGGCGGCCCCGCTGTCCGGCCCGAGCGTCTGGCCCGCCAGCGTCAGGCTGAAGGGAATGCCCCGCTTGGCATAGTCGTCACACCACCAGGCGAGCACCGCCAGCCGCTGCTCCAGATCCCGCCCGCCGACCCGCTGCAGGCTGAGGTGGGTATCATCCTGTCCCGGCTCGCAGAACTGCTTCACCAGCAGGCCGCGTCCCTGGGCGAGCTGCTTCCAGGCGACCCGGCTCAACGGCTCCCCGCTCTGGTGGGCCCGCAGCATGTCGAAGTCCCCCATCGAGGCCGGAGTGGGCTGCCCCCGGTTGCCCGCCGCATCGGCCGTCGCCTCCCCGCGCAGGGGGCCGTACTCGGGGGCCGGAGCGAGCCAGCCCTCCAGCTGCAGGTCCAGCAGCGTCCAGCAGCGAAACAGGCCGAGGGGGTAGCGGCTCTCCACCCGCAGCCTCTCCAGCGGCAGGCGCCCGCGCCGGGGGCCCAGCACCGGCAGGAGCAGGGGTTGCGGCACCGCGTCCACCTGCGCCAGCCAGAGCAGCCCTTCATTGAGGGAAAATTGCAGCGCCTGCAGCGGCCGTTCGCTGCGCACCGTGATGGGCATGGGCAAGGAGCTGCCCGCCTCTCCCAGCACGGCGGGCCCCCCCAGCAGAGACAGCCCCAGCAGGTTGCGGTGGGTGAGCCACATGGTGACCATGAACAGGCTGCCGAGGCCGTAGGCCACCAGCAACACCAGGTTGTTCTGGTAGTTGGTGCCGAGCAGATAGATGGCCAGCATCACCAGCAGATACCAGAGGCCGAGCCGGGTGGGCAGGATGAACAGGCAGCGCCCCTGCAGGGTGATCTGGCGGGCCGGCGGGATGCGCCGGGCCAGCCAGCCTTGTTGCCACCTGGTCCTGCGCTGGCGCCAGTTCATCAGGGGCGATCCGGATCGACCCGGGCCAGCAGGCGCTGGCTCAGCGGGCAGGCTTCGCCGCGCTGCACCCCGAAGCTGCCCCTGAGCCTGTGTTCGGCCACATAGGGGAAGACCGCCTGCACATCCTCCACGCTGACGAAGCGGCGGCCCGCCACCAGGGCCCAGGCCCGGCTCACCGCCAGCAGGGTCTGGGCGGCACGGGGCGAGAGTGGTTGCGGAAGTTCGGCGTCGAAGCGGCTCTGCTGCACCAGCGCCAACAGGTAGTCGAGGCTGGCATCGGAGAGGTGGATCTGCGCCGCCTCGGCCTGCAGGGCGGCCAGCTCGGCGGCGCTCAGCTGCCGCTCGAGGGGCGCGATCTGGCTGGCCCCGCGCAGCAGTCGCCGCTCCGCTTCCGGGGTGGGAAAACCGAGGGAGAGGCGTACCGCGAAGCGATCGAGCTGGGATTCCGGCAGGGGATAGGTGCCCGCCTGATCCGCCGGGTTCTGGGTGGCGATGACGAAGAAGGGAGAGGGCAGCGGGTGGCTCTCTCCCTCTATGCTCACCTTGCCCTCGGCCATGGCCTCCAGCAGGGCGCTCTGCACCTTGGGGCTGGCGCGGTTGATCTCGTCCGCCAACAGCATCTGGGCGAAGACGGGGCCCGGATGAAAGCGAAACTGCTGCTGGTGGGGATCAAAAATCTGCAGCCCCAGCAGGTCGGCCGGCAGCAGATCGGCGGTGAACTGCACCCGCCGGCAGTCGAGCCCCAGCACCTGCGCCAGGGCATGGGCCAGGGTGGTCTTGCCCATGCCGGGCAGATCCTCGATCAGCAGGTGGCCGCGGGCCAGCAGGGTCACCAGCGCTATCTTGAGCTGCAACGGCTTGCCGAGGATCACCTGCTCCAGTGCCGTCAGCAGCCGGGTTATCTGTGGTTGTGTCTGCACGTGCGCCTCCCTGTGTGATGCCGCCCCTACAGCTTATACGCCCGTTGCCGGGCAAGGGGGACAAGTCATGGATAACCCATTGAATCTGGATGATTTGGTGGGCGACTTCACACAGACTTCACCCCGGTTCATGCTTGGCACACGTTGGCCGGTTAGGCTGGCAGCTCCTGAACATACTGAGATTCTTGCCATGAAACAGACCAGAGCCCTGCCACTGCTGGCCCTCGGCACCCTGCTGCTTGCCCCGCTCGCCCTGGCGGCCCCCGTCGATCCGCTGAAGGCTGTGGTGGATGACGCCATCCGCCCCGTGCTCAAGCAGCACAGGATCCCTGGCATGGCGGTCGCCGTGCTGAAGGGGGGGCAGGCCCACTACTTCAACTACGGGCTGGCCGATGTGGCGACCGGGACCAAGGTCAATGAGCAGACTCTGTTCGAGATTGGCTCGGTCAGCAAGACCTATACCGCCACCCTTGGCGCCTACGCAGTGGTCAAGGGGGGCTTCAAGCTCGATGACCAGGTGAGCGGGCACGCGCCCTGGCTCAAGGGCTCCGCCTTCGATGGCATCACCATGGCGGAGCTCGCCACCTACAGTGCCGGGGGGTTGCCGCTGCAATTCCCCGACGAGGTTGATTCGAGCGATACCATGCGGGCCTATTACCGGCACTGGGTGCCACCGTATCAGGCGGGGACCCAGCGTCAGTACTCCAATCCCAGCATCGGCCTGTTCGGCCATCTGGCGGCGAACAGCCTGCAGCAGCCATTTGCCACGTTGATGGAGCAGACCCTGCTGCCAGCACTCGGGCTGAAGCACACCTATCTGCAGGTGCCCGAGGCCGCCATGGCTCGCTACGCCTTCGGTTACTCGAAAGAGGACAAGCCCATCAGGGTCAACCCTGGCATGCTGGCGGACGAGGCCTACGGCATTAAGACCGGCTCGGCGGATCTGCTCGCCTTCGTGAAGGCCAACATCAGTGGGGTTGATGACAAGGCGTTGCAACAGGCGATCGCCCTGACCCACACCGGTTTTTACCGGGTAGGGGAGATGACTCAGGGGCTGGGCTGGGAGAGCTACGCCTACCCGGTCAGCGAGCAGACGCTGTTGGCGGGCAACTCCCCGGCGGTGAGCCTCAAGGCCAATCCGATCACTCAGTTCGAGACGCCAGCCGCGCCCGGGGCGATGCGCCTCTACAACAAGACCGGCTCGACCGGTGGCTTTGGTGCCTACGTGGCCTTCGTGCCCGCCAAAGGGATCGGCATCGTCATGCTGGCCAATCGCAACTATCCCATTGAGGCCAGAGTCAGCGCGGCCCATGCCATTTTGAGCCAGCTGGCACCCTGAGCCGGGGCTGCGAAGGGCAACCGGCCCGATCGGAGCAAGAGATGGATACTGAACAACGCCGGGCGGGTCCCGGCGTTGTTGCCTCATGGCCGCGCCCTGTCGGGGCACCTTGAACCTGCTTTTCTGGTTTGCCCGCCCTCCTTGAAGCGCATTTCCATCACGAGATGAGCCCGATTTTATTGTTGCGCCATTCAGTGCGATATTTGTTGCGCAACAATATGGCGCGCCAACATATTCACGCAGTCTGATAAATGGCATACAAGAATATGTTCCAAATGAAGCAACGTGACGATTCACCTATTCAATGAATATAAAGATGCCACCTCGCAGCCAGTGATCTGGTGGTGGCTGGCGTAGCAGTATTTATCACACAAACGCGCAACATCATGTCTGAAATGGAATGTTTTGACTTCTCTTTTTGTTATAGACGCCGACAGGGCACAACGACATACTTGTCGCCATCATAAAAATATATTTTGCCGCGTGTGGATATATACCGGCATACAGGCTGAACCGCTATTCTCTTACATCTCTTTTTAAATAATGGTCACATGCCGGCAGCATGCTGATGGCCAGTGTCGTCTGTATCTGAAAAAAAGCTATTTGATAATTAACTTGATTGTATTGTGCGATGCTATCGCATCTCTTGGTGTACCTGTTACCGGGTATCTATCTGTAAGGCTTGGTATCTCCTCCTGACATCACATGAAAGGTTGTATGAATGTTTGTTGGCAAATATTCCGTTGTCCTGTTTCTGGCGATCCTGAGTGGTGGCTGTGCCAAACAGGTCATTGATGTGAATGCCTCGCAGCGGTTCGAGCTTGGCTCTGCCAGGCCGGTCAATTCCACCGAGATAACCAGCCACTTTTTCTTTTCCGATATCGATCTTGGCTTGAATGAAAAAGTGGATGCGGCAGCCATCTGTCATGGTGTCGAAAATATCATCAGCATTGAGACAAACGTTAGCTTTCTGGATTCCATGCTCAGTGGCATTACCTACGGTTTTTATACTCCACGATCGGCCAGGATCTATTGCGCCGCGTGATGACGATATAACAAAAAAGGAGAAAGGCTTGTGAAGAAGATCAATGGTCTGCTGCTGGCCGGTATCTGTACCGGTTCGCTTTATGGATGCGGCGGGAGTGACGATAAAGGGGCTGATCCAGCCAATTCGGTACCGCCGGGCAAATCATTCGAGGTGGAACATGTGACTGTGCCCAACGCCGTGCTCTATCAGGCGAATTACATGAGCGCCGATGGTAAGGCGGGTCCGAGCGGTTATGCCCTGCAGTATGAAAAACGAGATGGCGGGACTTACCCGCGCTGGAGTGCCTGGGCCAATAACGGCGTGGTAGCCAGTTGGTGGTGGTTGAACGACGGGGATGAGACAACGACCAGCAAGCCGGCCAGCGCTCGGCTTCATCGTACGAGTTACCTGGAGAGAGACAATGGCATTGCTGCAGCCCAGGCTATCCGGCAGGCCGATGTTGTTTACGAGCGTACCGTGCATGCGCAACCACAGATTGTCACTGAACATCCGGTGGTCGGGGTGGCCAGCAATATCGAGCTCAATCTCGCCGCAACCGGGACAGATAGCTATCCCACCTGGTCGGGCAAGGTCGCGCTGACCGAGCTCAAGACCCGGGGAGTCAATACGGGCAGCTGGCATGCAAACAACGGATATGGCACCGAGTTGCTGGGTAATGTGGAGAGCACGCGCAATGGCGACAAGGTGACCATCACGATGGAGCTGCTGGCCGCCGGATGCACGCTGACGGGGGAGGGGATCTCATCCGGCCATACCCGCTTCGATCGTCTGCAGTTTACCGGTTTTGAGCGGTGCCGATTTGATCCCGCCAAGGGGGCGGACTGGACGGCCGTGGATTATCACCATAACGCCGCGCTGGCCAAGGCTAAAGAGAGTGCCCTCGGCTATGTCGCCACTTTCAACAGTGACCATGGCTCCCGGCTGATGGTGGTGGGCTTTCCCGAGCTGGATGGCCTGGTATGGCTGGTCAATCCGCGCTGACTGGGCGTAAAACCGACGATTGTTGAGGGTTGGAGGTGGGCGCTATCGCATCGCGATGATCGGCCATGTACCCTGTGAAGGGAGCCTCCGGCATATTTGGTGCGCCGCAAGCTGCGGCGCGGCGCACGCAGCCCGGATGAGCGGTGCAGTGACAGGAGGCCTTGAGGAGGGGAAGCATGCGAACACTGAGTGAGCTCGACTTGAATCTGCTGGTGGTGTTCAAATACCTGATGGCGGAGCGCAGCGTGGCGGGCACGGCCAAACAGCTCAGTGTGACACCTTCCACGGTGAGCAAGGCGCTCGCCAAGCTGCGGGAGTGGTTTGCCGACCCGCTGTTCGTGCGCGGGCGCAAGGGGTTGCAGCCCACCAACCTGGCGTTGACCCTGGAAGAGGAGTTGACGGTCTGGTTCCAGCTCACGGAGCGGATCGCCGCCCTCAACAGCGAAGCGATCCCCGATGGCGCCCGCTTCAATCTGGTGATGCAGTCCCCCTTCTACAACAGCCTGCTGAGCGATCTGCCCATGACCATTCATGGGACCTATCCCAACTCCGTGGTCAAGATGCTGGGCTGGAATCGCAACTCGCTGGATGACATCGTCAACGGCGATGCGGATCTCGGCGTCTGCGTGCGGGAGAGCTACAGCCGCTCCCAGCTCAAACTTCGCAATCTGCCTTATTACATCGATCATGAGGTGCTGTTCTGCGACAGGCCAGTGGTCTTCCTGCGCAAGGATCACCCGCTGTTGCAGCAGGAGTGGTCACTGGAGCACTTTCTGGATTGCCCTCACAGCAGTGTGGTGCTGGAGGTACTGGAGACCTGGGGGCTGGATCTGCTGCTGGAAGACGAGGGGCTGGCACGCCGAGTGCCGGTGATGGTCTCCAGCTTCGAGCAATCCCTGCACATTGCCTCCCAGGCCGACAATGATTTGATCGCCGTGGCTCCCTCCTATTGCGCCGGTTATGCGGCCAAATATCACCCCAATCTGATGACCATGCCGCTCCCTCTGCCAGAGGCGCTCTATCAGCAGCTGGAGTTGACCTTCATCCTGCTCTGGCACAAGCGCCACAACCAGGATGCCAAGGTGATGTGGCTGCTCAACGAGATCCGGCGGCTTTACCACCGGGAATCGAGCCCCCTGGCGCCCTGAACCTGGCGGCGTATCGGACGCCGCACGGTTTTCCCCCAGGCACCATAGCCAGGCTCACACTCCCATACAGTGAGCCATCTGAAGACACCTCATACACACAACGGCAGCGAATGCACGTCTCGAGTGAACCTCTTTTCACGAGAAAAACTTATCCGCCAGAATTAGAAAATGTCACATAAAGCATAGTTACAAGTGTGATCTGTGGTTAATTTGCTTAAATTACGGTGGATTATCATAAATAGTGAAGATAGCTCGGCTTTTTAATTTTAGGCGAAAATGCCGAGCCATCTTGATGAAAGCGTGTCGCGACAGGACAGAAAGGCCCGTTCGATGCCCGGTTGTGTGTCTGCCCGCTGACGATCAGGCAAGCAGCCATGACGGCGCCGATGACCTGGCCGGAGAAATGAACTGTGTTGAAGCAGGTTGTCCACCCTGGCGCAACATGCACCTTGTTCACGTCGCTCGATCCACAGCAACAAGTTTATGACCCAGGCCGGGTAGGCTGCGGGCCCTTGATAAATAACAAAATACATACAGACAGGTAGGTTAGCATGCGTCCATCGGCCCCGACCGGGTTGTTGCAACAGCCCAAACCCTTTTTCATGATCTTCTTCGTCGAACTCTGGGAGCGCTTCGGTTATTACGGCGTCCAGGGGATCCTGGCGGTGTTCTTCGTCCAGCAACTGGGATTTTCACAGGAGCAGTCGTTCATCACCTTCGGTGCCTTCTCGGCGCTGGTATATGGCCTCATCTCGGTGGGCGGTTATGTGGGTGACCATGTGCTGGGCACCAAGCGCACCATGGTGCTGGGGGCCATCGTGCTGGTCATCGGTTATTTCATGACCGGTATGTCCATCTACAATCCCGACCTCATCTTCTATGCACTGGGCACCATCGCGGTCGGCAACTGCCTGTTCAAGGCCAACCCCGCCAGCCTGCTCGCCAAGTGCTATGAGCGTGGCGATCCCCGGCTGGATGGGGCCTTCACCCTGTTCTACATGTCGATCAACATCGGCTCGCTCATCTCGCTGTCGCTGGCGCCGGTCATCGCCGATCACTACGGCTATACGGTGACCTACAACCTGTGCGGGGTGGGTCTGGTCATCGCGCTGCTGACCTTCTTCGCCTGTCGTCACATGGTCAAGGACATCGGCTCCGAGCCCGACCATCTGCCGCTCGATTACGGCAAGCTGCTGCTGGTCTTGCTGGGGTCGGTGGCGCTGGTCTTTTTCTGCGCCTGGCTGATGCACCACGTGGTGATCGCCAACATGGTGCTGATGACGGTGACCCTGGCCGTGGTGATCTTCTTCTTTCGCGAGGCCTTCAAGCTCGATGCGGTGGCTCGCAACAAGATGTACGTGGCCTTCGTGCTGATGCTGGAAGCCGTGGTGTTCTACGTGCTCTACGCCCAGATGCCGACCTCGCTCAACTTCTTTGCCATCAACAACATGCATCACGAGATGCTGGGGATGAGCGTCAACCCCATCAGCTTCCAGGCGCTCAACCCCTTCTGGGTGGTGGTAGGCAGCCCGGTACTGGCGATGATCTATACCCGGCTGGGCAGCAAGGGGCGGGATCTCACCATGCCCCTCAAGTTCACTCTGGGCATGCTGTTCTGCTCCCTCGGCTTTCTCACCGCGGCGGCGTCCGGCATCTGGTTTGCCGATGCACAGGGGCTCACCTCACCCTGGTTCATGGTGCTCATTTATCTGTTCCAGAGTCTGGGAGAGCTGATGATCAGCGCCCTGGGGCTGGCCATGGTGGCGGCATTGGTGCCGCAGCGGCTGATGGGTTTCATCCTTGGGATGTGGTTCCTGACCCAGGCGATGGCCTCTTTGCTGGGGGGCTATGTGGCGACCTTTACCGCCGTGCCGCAAGGGGTGACCGATCCGCTGCAGACCCTGCCCATCTACACGGACGTGTTTGGCAAGATTGGGCTGGTGACGCTGCTGGTGGCGGTGGTAATGGCGCTGATGGTGCCCTGGCTCAACCGCATGATGCATGCCGGTCAGGGTGAAGAAGGGGAGGATTTGCTCTCGCAACAGGCCAAGGCCTGATGCAGGCATGGGGAGGGGCAGGATTGACCTGCCTCTCCCCCGGCTGTCAACCGTACTGCTCTTCCATCCAGGCTTCCAGGATCAGCTGGGCGGAGACCCCGTCCACGCTGCCTTTCTCCAGCGCCCGATAACCTCCCCGCTCGAACAGACGCGCCCGCGCATCCGTGGTGGTGAGCCGCTCGTCCTTGAACTCCACCTGCTTGCCGAAGCGGCCGTGCAGCCGGTTGCCGAATTTGCGGGCTCGTACCGTGATCTCCTGCTCGGTGCCGTCCATGTTGAGTGGCAGGCCGACAACCAGCAGATCCGGTTGCCACTCCTTGAGCAGCTTGTCGATGTCGTCCCAGTTGGGGATGCCGTCGTTGGCCTTGATGGCGCGCAGGGGCTGGGCCGTGCCGGTAAGCTCCTGACCGATAGCCACCCCTATGCTTTTGGTGCCGTAGTCAAAGCCCATGATACTGCGTGATGACATTGCATTGATTCCTCAAAATGCCTCGCGAAATGCGTGGCAAACGGCATCAGCTGTGGCCGATGTCGCTGGATAGATGGATGGGGTTGACCCCTATGCTGGCGGCGGCCTGCTGCCAGCGCTGATGGATTGGGGTCTTGAACACCAGATCCGGATTGGGCGGTATCACCAGCCAGGCACCGTCGACCAGCTCCTGCTCCAGCTGGCCGGCGCTCCAGCCAGCATACCCGAGCGCCACCAGCCAGTGGGCGGGGGCCTCCTCGGTGCCCAGGGTTTCCAATATATCCTTGGAAGTGGTGACCATGAGCTCGTCTCCCACCTGCAGGGTGGAGTTGAAGCCGGGTCGGAAGCTGTGCAGCACGAAACCGCGGTCGGCGTGCACCGGCCCTCCCTGCAACACCGGCTGCTTGAGCTCGGGGCTGGGGGGCGGTGCCAGTTTGAGCTGGGTCAGCATGGCATCCAGCGACATGTCCACCGGGATGTTGACCACCAGCCCCATGGCACCCTCTTCGCTGTGTTCGCACAGGTAGACCAGCGAACGCTCGAAATAGGGATCGGAGAGGCTCGGCATGGCGAGCAGGAAGTGATTTTGCAGTGTTTGCATATGGGCCAAATATTGCAAAGGTATTTGGGTCAATTATGGCAGTTCGCCGAGGCGGGCAAAACCGCTTTTTACCGCTTGCGGGCCGGTTCCCCGCCGCAGCCAGGATGGAGATAACACCATGGAAGGTATTTCGATCAGACAGAAGTTGATCCTGGGTTGTGTGGTACCCCTGCTGGCACTGGTGCTGCTGGTGATCGGGGCTGTCCAGGCAATGTCCCAGCTGATGGCAGGCATGAACAGCATGTATCAGGGGGAGGTGGTGCAGCTCAAGGAGCTCAAGCAGATCGCCGATCTCTACGCGGTCAAGGTGATCGATGCGGCCAACAAGGCCAATGTGGGGGGCTTTGACCCCGCCAGATCGCGCGCTGACATGAGCGCCGCCCAGCAGGAGATCAAGCGCATCTGGCGAGGCTACCGCAGCCAGCCGATGAGCCAGGCGGAGCAGCGGGAAGCCGACCAGATGCAGGGGCTGTTTGCGGCGGCAGACCGGGAGATTGAGGCGGTGATGCAGATCCTGGCGGACATGCAGGGGAGCAATCAGGGTCAGCTGGCCGCCCATATCATGCCGCTCTATCGGGTGATCGACCCGGTCAGCGACGGGATCAGCGCCCTGGTGGAGTACCAGCTGAAGGAGGCCGAGAAGAACATGACCGAGCTCAACGGACTCAGGGTGCAGCTCAACCGGCTGTTTGTCTTGTTGCTGGTGGTCGGCGGCGCTTGCATCCTGTTCTTCGGGGTGTGGGCCGGGCGCAGCGTCAGCCAGCCCCTGGCTGCCATGGGGGGGATCTTGCGCGGCATGCAGACGGATCTCGATCTGAGCAAGCTGGCACCGGTGCTGCGCAAGGACGAGATGGGCGGGCTGGCCCACTCCCTCAACGACGTGATCTGCCATTTTCGCGAGCTGATCACCCAGATCAACGGCATGGCGGAGCAGCTCGCCAGGGAGTCGGCCCAGCTGGCTCATATCGGCGTCGAGAGCCGCCAGCGCTTCGCCCAGCAGCAGGCCGAGACCGATCAGACTGCGACCGCTATGAACCAGATGAGCGCGACCGTGGCGGAAGTGGCCAACAGCTCCAACAACGCTGCCGATGCGGCGCGCCATGCCGACGGGAGTGCCCGGCACGGTCACCAGATAGTGGCGGACGCCATCCAGTGCATGTCCGGGCTGTCGTCCCAGATCCAGAACACCGCCGCCATGATCACCCAGCTGGCCGATGACAGCCGCAACATCAGCAGCGTGATGGACGCCATTCGCGGCATCGCCGAGCAGACCAACCTGCTGGCGCTCAACGCCGCCATCGAGGCGGCGCGGGCCGGCGATCAGGGGCGGGGGTTTGCGGTGGTGGCCGATGAAGTGCGCACCTTGGCCCAGCGTACTCAGCGCTCCACCGAGGAGATCGGCAAGACCATCGTCAAGTTGCAGCAGGGGGCCACCCAGGCGGCTTCCAGCATGGAGCTGGGACTGGATCAGGTGGAGCAGTCCAACCGCACCGTGCTGGCCTGCGGTCAGGCGCTCGGCGAGATAGTCAGCTCGGTCAACGTGATCAACGAGATGAATACCCACATCGCCACGGCGGCGGAGGAGCAGAGCAAGGTGGCCGAGGATATCAGCCGCAATGTGGTCAATATCGCCCACATCGCCAGCGAATCGACAGAGGCCGCCTCCCAGTTGAACCAGAGCTGCCACGAGCTGGAACAGCTATCCAGCGAACTCAAGGTGAAGGTGGGACAGTTCCGCTGCTGACGGGGCAGAGGCAGGATAGAAAAAACAGGATAGAAAAGAGGCGGCCCCGGGCCGCCTCTGTTGTTTATCGCCTGTAGTCGTGGCTGGGGCCGCTCAAGCCTTGGCCAGTCGGCGCTCGATGGCATCCATCAGCATGCCGGTGATGTGCACGTCGAAGGCTGCTTCAATCTCGCGGATGCAGGTCGGGCTGGTGACGTTAATCTCGGTCAGCCGATCGCCGATGATGTCGAGGCCGACGAAGATAAGACCCTTCTCTTTCAGCGTCGGACCCACCGCGCGGGCGATGGCCCAGTCCGCTTCGCTCAAGGGACGCGCCTCGCCACGGCCGCCGGCCGCCAGGTTGCCACGGGTCTCCCCCTGGGCCGGGATCCGGGCCAGGCAGTAGGGCACCGGCTCACCATCCACCACCAGCACCCGCTTGTCGCCATCCTTGATGGCGGGCAGATAGGTCTGCGCCATGCAGTACTGGCTGCCGTGCTCGGTGAGGGTCTCGATGATGACGCCGACGTTGGCGTCATCCTCCTTCATGCGGAAGATAGAGGCGCCGCCCATGCCGTCCAGCGGCTTGAGGATGACGTCCTTGTGCTTGGCGTGAAAGGCGCGCAGCTTGTCGGCACGGCGGGTCACCAGCGTGGTCGGGGTGTGTTCGGCAAACCAGGCGGTGTAGAGCTTCTCGTTGGCGTCGCGCAGGCTCTGCGGCTTGTTGACGATGAGGCAGCCCTCATCCTCGGCCCGCTCCAGCATGTAGGTGGCGTAGATGAACTCGGTGTCGAAGGGGGGATCCTTGCGCATCAGGATCACGTCCAGGCTGGAGAGCGGCTGATCCACCACCTCGCCGAGGCTGTACCAGTCGGCATAGTCATATTTGACGGTGAGCGGGCGCATGGTACCGAAGGCGCGACCGGCCTCCATGTAGAGGTCTTTCATCTCCAGATAGAACAGCTCGTAGCCGCGCTTTTGCGCCTCTTCGAGCATGGCGAAGCTGGAGTCCTTCTTGATGTTGATGGCCGAGATGGGGTCCATCACGATGCCGAGTTTAATGGTCATCCGCTGTTCCTTCTTAATGGCTCGAGGGGGTTGTAGGGTCGATTAGCGCAGCGTAATCGGCCGCTTGCGGCTGCATCGAGGTTGCCATGGGGTTGATCGATGCGGCCCATGGTATCAAGCGAGATCGCCGAATCGGCATTGCAGCGCAGTAATTGCCGTCAGGGCGGCTGTTTCGGTACGCAGCACCCGCGGCCCCAGCAGCATCTCTTTGAAATCTTCTTGCACGGTACGGGCGATCTCGTCGCTCGACAAGCCCCCTTCCGGACCGATCAGCAGGCGCACGCCGTGCTCAGGGATGGGCAGGGTGTTGATGCTGTAAGGGGCGCGCGGGTGCAGGTTGAGCTTGAGCTCCTGAGTCTCTTCCGCCAGCCAGGCGTCCAGCTCCATCGGCATGCGCACCTCGGGCACGGTATTGCGGCCGCACTGCTCGCAGGCGCTGATCACCACCTTCTGCCACTGTTCGCGTTTTTTCTCCAGCCGATCGGCCGGCAGCTTGACGCCGCAGCGCTCGGAGAAGAGCGGGGTGATGCAGGTGACGCCCAGCTCCACCGATTTCTGGATGGTGAAGTCCATCTTGTCGCCGCGGCTGATCACCTGACCGAGGTGGATGGCCAGCGGGGACTCTACCGAGTGGGTGTCGCAGCGGTCGATGGTCACTTCCACCGACTTCTTGCCCACATTGGCGATGGTGGCGGGGTACTGGTTGCCGTCGCCATTGAACAGCTCGAGCTGTTGACCCGGCTGCATGCGCAGCACCCGGCCGATGTGGTTGGCACCGTCTTCCGACAGGGCGAGGGTCTGGCCCACCTGCAGGGCGGCCGGTTCATAGATACGTGGAATGCGCATGGCTCAGTGTCAGTCTCTGGTTCAAGAAGAGGGATTTTAAATCCCTTGTGTCCATAGATGGGGTTATCGGCACTGCTTTTCAATAAAGGGGTTGGTATTGCCCTGCAGCTTGCCGATGCGGCGGTTGCGCTCGCACTCCCAGCCGTCGGCCGGGTATTGCCTGTCCCAGGCTTCGAACAGTTTACGCTGTTGCGCCGCCAGACGCAGCCCATACTGCTGGCTCATGTAGAGGTAGGCGCGGGCGATCTGGCCACGTACCGGCCCCTTGGGCGGCTGCACCTGGCGATTTTTGAAGTCCACCAGCATCCGGCACTGGCCGTACTGATCCGGGGTGCCATTCCAGTCGGAGAAGCGGAAGTTGGCCCGATCGCCGTTCACCTCGCCGATGGCGGGGAAGAGGTTGTGCATGTCCCCCTCCATCTGGTTGAACTCGTCGTTCTTGCCGCAATTCTTGCGGCCGCCCTGCTGCCAGCACTGCAGCTGGTGGCCGAACTCCCAGGCCGGCACCACGTGTTCCCACTCGATGCGGGCGGCGCGCTTGGGCTGCTTGCGCGGCTCATAGCCGCAGCTGGCCAGATCCGGGCTCATTTTCTTGCCCTGATAGTCAATCTTGCAGCCGCAGTAGAAGGTGACCGGGTGATCCTGATAGAGGCGGTTCAGATCCTGTTTGGCGGCGCGAAAGGTCTGGGCATGCAGGGGCAGACTGACCAGCAGGGTCAGGGCGAGAGAGAGCAGGGGACGAAACATGGTGATCCTTGGCAAATGAGATGGTTGGCGGAAAAAGCAGAGAGGCACCCTAGCACAGGGACGCGACACCGGCTGGCTTACTGCGACGAGCCAACCCGTTCCAGCGGCTGCTTGCAGCGGCGGCAGTGGTAGCGGGCCTCGCCGCGCACCACCTTGTTGTGGCGGCGCACCGACAGCTGATGCTGCTGGCAGAGGCAGCGATAGGGGATGGTCGGCTGCGCCAGGACCGCCAGATCGAAGCTGTGGGTGGTTCTGGGCTCAAGGCCGAACACCTCCCGCATCACCGATTGCCACTGGCGTCCGTGAGGCAGCACCCGCGATCTGCCACGCCCTTCGCCGCTATGTTCACCCCAAAGGGCATAAACCAGCAGGTGGGCCACCTCGTGGGGCACCACCTCGGCCAGAAACGCCTGCTGGTTGGTCTGATAGAGGGCCGGGTTGAAGCGCAGCTCCCAGGTCTGCAGCCGCGCCGACCCTGCCGCCCGACCGCGCATGTTGCAATGGACTTGCGGGCGGGGAAAGGGGCGGCCAAGGCGCGCTTCGGCCTGCACAAAACAGGCGTCGACACGGGCGAGCAACTGCTGGTGCAGGGCGGGATCGAGGCGGGTAGCGGTGGTGGACATCGGGTTCTCGGCAAATGGCGGACAAGCAAAAGGGGAGCCAGGCTCCCCTTTATACCACAAGCGTGACGCTTACAGACCGGCGGCGGAACGCAGCAGTTCGGCCTTGTCGGTCTGCTCCCACGGGAACTCGTTGCGACCGAAGTGACCGTAGGCGGCAGTGGCCTGGTAGATCGGGCGCTTCAGATCCAGCATCTGGATCAGGCCGTACGGGCGCAGTTCGAAGTGCTCGCGAACCAGCTTGACCAGCAGATCCTCGGCAACCTTGGCGGTACCGAAGGTTTCGACGCTGATGGAGGTCGGCTCGGCCACGCCGATGGCGTAGGAGATCTGAATTTCACAGCGATCGGCCAGACCGGCGGCGACGATGTTCTTGGCGACGTAGCGGGCGGCGTAGGCGGCGGAGCGGTCAACCTTGGACGGATCCTTGCCGGAGAAGGCGCCACCACCGTGACGAGCCATGCCGCCGTAGGTGTCGACGATGATCTTGCGACCGGTCAGACCGCAGTCACCCATCGGGCCGCCGATAACGAAACGGCCGGTCGGGTTGATGAAGTATTTGGTGTCCTTGTTGACCCACTCGGCCGGCAGCACCGGCTTGATGATCTCTTCGCGTACCGCTTCCACCAGATCCTTGTGGCTGATGGATTCGGCGTGCTGGGTAGAGAGCACCACGGCGTCCACACCGATGATCTTGCCGGCGTCGTCGTAGGCGAAGGTCAGCTGGCTCTTGGCATCCGGACGCAGCCACGGCAGGGTGCCGTTCTTGCGCACTTCAGCCTGACGCTTCACCAGCAGGTGAGAGTAGGTGATGGGGGCCGGCATCAGCACGTCGGTTTCGTTGGTGGCGTAGCCGAACATCAGGCCCTGGTCGCCCGCGCCCTGTTCCAGCGGATCACTGCGGTCAACGCCCTGGTTGATGTCCGGGGACTGCTTGCCGATGGCGTTCAGCACGGCGCAGGAGTCGGCGTCGAAGCCCATGTCGGAGTGGGTGTAGCCGATGTCGCGCACGGTGTCGCGCACGATCTGCTCGATGTCTACCCAGGCGGTGGTGGTTACTTCACCGGCCACCATGACCATGCCGGTCTTGACCAGGGTCTCGCAGGCGACACGGGCCTTGGTGTCTTGCTTGAGGATGGCGTCCAGGACCGCATCGGAGATCTGGTCCGCAATCTTGTCGGGATGGCCTTCGGAGACCGACTCGGAAGTAAACAGCTTTGCCATGATGGGATTCTCAGCTTGTCTGGGGTTATCGCCGCAGCAATAACCGGGTGATGATAGGATGATTGTAGAGGTATCTACATCTGGACGTCCATTTTAGTTAGCGCCCCCCTCGATTGCCAGCACTATTTTGGTTTTACCGCCCTCTGGCCGAACAAGATCCGCGCTTTACCCCATTTGGGGTGTAAAGCGGTTACGGCTCAATCGTTTGCCCTGTCAAGAAAAGCGATTGAGCTCCCAAAGCCACTTTATTCGCCCAGATAATATTTGCACGCCGCGCCCCCTGCTGGGACAATAACGCGCCTTAATCTTGGCCATCAAATGAAGCAATCGCAGGAGATACAGATGCCTTCTCGTAAAGAGCTTGCCAATGCCATTCGCGCATTGAGTATGGATGCCGTTCAAAAAGCCAACTCCGGTCACCCGGGCGCCCCCATGGGAATGGCGGATATCGCCGAAGTGTTGTGGCGCAGCCACCTCAAACATAACCCGAACAACCCCAAGTGGGCCGACCGCGACCGTTTCATTCTCTCCAACGGCCACGGCTCCATGCTGCTGTACTCCCTGCTGCACCTCTCCGGTTATGACCTCTCCATCGACGATCTGAAAAACTTCCGCCAGCTGCACTCTCGCACCCCGGGTCACCCGGAGTACGGTTACGCGCCGGGCGTTGAAACCACTACCGGTCCGCTGGGCCAGGGCATCACCAATGCCGTCGGCATGGCGATCGCCGAGAAGGCCATGGCCGAGCAGTTCAACCAGCCGGGTCACGACATCGTTGACCACTACACCTACGCCTTCATGGGCGACGGCTGCCTGATGGAAGGTATCTCCCACGAAGCCTGCTCCCTGGCCGGTACCCTGCAACTGGGCAAACTGATCGCGTTCTGGGATGACAACGGCATCTCCATCGACGGTCACGTGGAAGGCTGGTTCACCGACGACACCGTCAAGCGCTTCGAAGCCTACGGCTGGCACGTGATTGCCGCCGTTGACGGCCACAGCCCGGAAGCGATCAACGCTGCCATCGAAGCCGCCAAGGCCGAGACCGGCAAGCCGACCCTGATCTGCTGCCGCACCATCATCGGTTACGGTTCCCCGAACAAGTCCGGTTCCCACGACTGCCACGGCTCACCGCTGGGCAACGACGAGATCGCCGCCGCCCGTGCCTTCCTGAAGTGGGACCACGCGCCGTTCGTTATCCCGTCCGACATCGCTGCCGAGTGGAACGGTCAGGAGAAGGGCGCCAAACTGGAAGCCGACTGGGCTGCCAAGTTCGCCGCCTATGAAGCTGCTCACCCGACCCTGGCTGCCGAATTCAAGCGCCGTACCGCTGGCGAGCTGCCGGCCAACTGGGCCGCTGAATCCGCCAAGATCATCGAAACCCTGCAAGCCAACCCGGCCAAGATCGCGACCCGCAAAGCCTCCCAGAACTCGCTGGAAGCCTTCGGCAAGCTGCTGCCGGAGTTCATGGGTGGTTCTGCCGACCTGGCGCCGTCCAACCTGACCATGTGGTCCGGTTCCAAGTCCCTGACCAACGACGATGCCTCCGGCAACTACATCCACTACGGTGTACGCGAGTTCGGCATGTCCGCCATCATGAACGGTATCGCCCTGCACGGTGGTTTCATCCCCTACGGCGCCACCTTCCTGATGTTCATGGAATACGCCCGCAACGCCCTGCGCATGGCCGCCCTGATGAAGCAGCGTGCCATCTTCGTTTATACCCACGACTCCATCGGTCTGGGTGAAGATGGCCCGACTCACCAGCCGGTCGAGCAGATCGCCTCCCTGCGTCTGACCCCGAACATGAGCACCTGGCGTCCGTGTGACCAGGTTGAATCCGCCATCGCCTGGAAGCACGCCATCGAGCGTACCGACGGCCCGACTGCGCTGATCTTCTCTCGTCAGAACCTGGCCCAGATGGACCGCAGCGCCCAGCAACTGGCCGATACCGCCAAGGGTGGCTACGTGCTGAAGGATTGCGCTGGCAAGCCTGAGCTGATCCTGATCGCCACCGGTTCCGAAGTGGAACTGGCCGTTGCCGCCTATGAGCAGCTGACTGCCAAGGGCCGTGCCGTGCGCGTGGTCTCCATGCCGGCCACCGACGTGTTCGATGCCCAGTCTGCCGAGTACAAAGAGTCCGTCCTGCCGGCCTCCGTCACCAAGCGTGTGGCCATCGAAGCCGGCATCGCCGACTACTGGTACAAGTACGTCGGTTTCGGCGGCAAGATCATCGGTATGACCACCTTCGGTGAGTCCGCACCGGCCGAGCTGCTGTTCAAGGAATTCGGCTTTACCGTGGAAAACGTGGTTGCGACTGCTGAATCCCTGTAATCGCTGAATATTGGGTCAAGCTGACTCAATAGCCGGAACGGTAAAACGCCCTCCATCGCAAGATGGGGGGCGTTTTTTATGGCTGCTTGGGGATGGCGAAATAGCGTGTGAGCCGATACGGGAGGTATTCAGATCGATTACTTGATCAATCTCGCTTTTTCTTTTGAATTTGCTTTCAAGTTTGGCGTCATACGATACCATGTTGGGCGGCTTACCCCGTCATTACAAGGCATAAACCAATATTCGGTAGCGTCCATTGAACAAGCCTGGTTGGCAACGTTCGGGCTATTTGATGGTTGCTGGCTGCTTGGTGTCATGCAGCAGGGTTGTCGGGATGGTGGTCAGTTTCTCATGAAGAGTTCTTGATTATAAAAATGTCATGTGACGTATATCTGAAATGGAGTTTCCCATGTCTTGTTCCATTGTCATCAATCAGTCAGCACAGAAACTACAAGTAAATAAGGACAGCTACGATCTGGGAAGAATATCGAACGTACAGGTTCGGGTCCTTTCCTGGAAAGATAAAATACTCAATATGATTATGTTGGGAGCCATTGCTTCCAGTTTACTGTTCATATTTGTGCCAACGGATGCACAAGGTCAGGTTATTACGTGGATTCTTCCTGCTATCGCATTTTTGATTGGTGCATGTCTGGCACTGGTGATAAGTACCAAGTATGAGTTTCGGTTGGAGTTCAGGCATTCTGATGAGGTAGGAGTGCAATGGTTCACGGCTGCCAAGAGTCGAGCCGAGGGTGACTTTACATTGTTCAAACAGTGGGAAGCTGAACTGAAGCACCATATTCGATAGCGTGTTATTGGCCCGCAAGGTTCGATTAGCGAAGCCTCATCGAACGTTCGCGCATCTGCGTCGATGCCATAAAAATAATATCCCTTCCTGTTACCAAAAAAGAGACCGGCCATTAGCCGGTCTCTTTTTATTATTTAAAACAAATCTTACGCCTGCGGCGGGGTACTTTCCGCATTGGACATCACCGCATCAATCTGCACCAGGGCGCCGGCGGGCAGCTCGCTCACGCCAATCACGGTGCGGGCGGGCAGATAGGCCGGGAAGTATTTGGTGTAGATGGCATCCACGTCCGCCAGATCCGCGATGTTCTTCACCTGGATATTGACCTTGACGATATCGTCCATCACGTGGCCGATGCTCTCGACGATGGTCTTGATATGGCCGAGGCACTGGGCGGTCTGCTCCTTGACACAACCGGTCAGGATCCTGCCGGTGGCCAGATCAACCGGCAGCTGGCCGGTGATATGGTTGTAGTGGGAGAAGGCGACGGTCTGGGTGTGCAGGGGGCTGCGCGGCGCCTTGTCGGTATTGCGGGCGCTGATCACCAGATTGTGTCTGTCTTCCACCAGCTGTGGCGGGGTGCCGTCACCGTGGGAGATGACCGCATCCATCTGCACCCGGGCGCCGAGCGGCAGGGCGGAGGCCACGATCACGCTGCGCGCCGGCAGGTAGGCGACGGCACGGGCAATGGCGGAGTCCGGGAAGAAGGTGGTGTAGACCTCGTTGACGGCGTCCAGATCGGCCAGGCTGGTCAGATAGACGGTGACCTTGACGATATCGTCAAACGGCACATCGATGCTCTCCAGCACGTGCTTGATGTTGCGCAGGCACTGGCCAGCCTGCTGCTGGATACCACCGGCGACCAGCTGGCCCGACGCGGCATCGACCGGCAGCTGGGCACCGATATTGTTGTAGTGGGAGAAGGCGACGGTATGGGTCGAGAGCGGATCCTGCGGCGCCTTGTCGCTGTTGCGGGAGAGCTTCAGCAGCGGGCAGGGGGCCTGCGGGAAGGTGCCTTCGCCGTTGGAGATGAGCGCGTCCATCTGCACGGCGGCGCCGAGCGGCAGACCGGCCACCGCCAGCACGGTGCGGGTCGGCAGCAGGTGGGGGAAGAACTCGCCATAGACGGCGTTGACCGCGTCGAGATCGGCAATCTCTTTGAGAAATACCGTGATTTTGACCACGTCATCCATCACATGATCGATGCTCTCGACGATGGCCTTGATATTGGTGAGGCACTGTCTGGCCTGCGCCTTGATATCCCCTGCGATTAGTGCGCCCGTTTTCGGGTCGACCGGCAGCTGGGCGGAGATATTGTTGTAGTGGGAGAACGCCACGCTCTGGGTGCTGGGGCTCAGATCCTGCGGTGCATTGGCGGTATTTCTGGCTGACTTGATGATGGTACCACTCATGGCGATACTCCTTTTTCGTTTTTGATGTAGGGTCAGGCCGCGTTGATCTTCCCTGGCCGAATGCGTCACGCAGGGCGATACCCATGATGGCGGCAACAGTTGCCCGTTCCCGCCGCAGGGCGACGGGGCAAGGGACCATGGTCATCACTGTGTAAAGCCTTGTGCCGGTGCCGCCGGCGCGTGCAAACGGATAAGGGAGAAATAAATCGGCTTGATGATTCAGACGGGAGGATTCTAGGGGGCGTTCGCCAGCGGATGCAAACCGGGATCCGGTTTCTATGAGGTGGCTCAACAGAGTGAAATATATTCACTTTGCTATTCAATGCATGACCAGAATGACCAATAAAGGTGATGGCGCTCCCACTTTTTGCCATGCAGGCGGCTGATGGCGCCTTTATTAGCGCCGATTCAGGTTACCAGCTGTAAATCCCAGGTTAATAATTCTGACCAACTTGCAGGATATTATCCCGGTTTTGCATAGCTATTTATTTTTCAGCCTGGTGAAGGGCTTTTCATAAGGCCAAAAATATGCCTGAAGTGAGCCGAAAGAGAGCCATTGAAATAACATTCAGCCCATCTGCATGGCAGTAAGCTGGGGTGGCAGGAGCGGATGGAAATGAGGGGCGCCATTCACTGCCGGATGCGGCAACCAGGCGGGCAGGACGCCACCCTGCATATGCCATATATTTTCAGCGCTGCGAACAGGGCCTGGCTGCGTGGGCGCCGTGCGTCAGCGCCCTGTCAGAGGGAAGGGCGCTGCGCATTTACCCGGCCCCTGGCAGCCAATACTGTGTGAGCGAGTCAACCCATGATGGAGAGAGTCCCATGACCGAGAAGCTGATTGACGACAAGCAACCGACCCCGGATCCGGCGGAGCAGAATGCCTTTTTCCCTTCCCCCTATTCATTGAGCCAGTTCACTTCGCGCAAGTCGGATCTGGCGGGGGCCGATTATCCCGCCCCCTATCGCGGTGGCCGCTGGAAGATCCTGCTGATCGGGGCCGATGAGCGCTATCTGCCCACCGACAACGGCACCCTGTTCTCTACCGGCAACCACCCGGTGGAAACCCTGCTGCCCATGTATCACCTCGACAAGGCGGGCTTTGCCTTTGAAGTGGCTACTCTGTCGGGCAATCCGGTCAAGTTCGAGTGGTGGGCCATGCCGACGGAGGATGAGGCGGTGGTGGGGCTCTATGGCAAATATCAGGGGCAGTTTCGCCAGCCCGCCAAACTGGCGGATCTGCTGGCCCAGGTGCAGGCCCCCGATTCGGACTACCTCGGCGTGTTTATTCCCGGCGGGCACGGTGCCCTGATGGGGCTGCCCGAGAGCGCCGAGGTCAAGGCGCTGCTGGAGTGGGCGATGGCCCACGAGCGTTTCATCATCACCCTCTGCCACGGGCCGGCGGCCTTGCTGGCGGTAGCCAATCCGCACACCTTCGCCGGCTACCGGATCTGCGCCTTCCCCGATGCGCTGGATGAGCAGACGCCGGCGATCGGCTACATGCCGAGCCGGCTCACCTGGAAGTTTGGCGAGCGGCTCAAGGGGATGGGGTTTGAGATCGTCAACAGCGGCATCTCGGGGGAGGTGTGCCGGGATCGCAATCTGCTGACCGGTGACAGCCCGCTGGCTGGCAATTCGCTCGGCAAGCTGGCCGCCACTACCCTGCTGGGGGCGGTGAGCCGCCAATAGCGTCACGCCCTGGCAAGAGGGGCTGGCAGAACAGGCAGGAAATCAGGCAAGAAATAAAACTGCAGGGCCGTCTCGTGACGGCCCTGCTCTATTGGGTCAGACGGCGCCTTGGAGACCGGGTATGGCTCAGGCGGGATAAAGGGCACCCAGTATCGCCGGGCGGCTGGCACCGGTGACGGCCGGCAGGTTGCCGGGTTGGCGGTGAATAAAGCGCTGCGCCAGCCAGGCAAACGCCGCGCCTTCCATCCAGTCGGGAGCGATCCCCAGCTCGGCCGTGTTGGCGATGCGCCAGCCGGGCAGCAGGCTGGCCAGCTCCGCCAGCAGCGGGGCGTTATGGGCGCCGCCGCCGCAGACATACAGCTCGGGCCGGCTCTGCGCATCCGCCAGTGTGGGCAGCTGGCGGGCGATGCTGTGGCAGGTGAGCGCCTGCAGGGTACGCTGCACATCCGCCGGGGCATGGGCGTGGCCGGCGAGCTCGCCATCGAGCCAGTCGAGGGTAAACATCTCCCGCCCGGTGCTCTTGGGGTGGGGGGCAGTAAAGTAGGGGTGAGCCAGCAACTGCTCCAGCAGTGCAGGGATAAGCTGGCCGCTGACCGCCCACTGGCCGCCGGCATCGTAACCGGCCCCCTGGGGGTGATGGCGGCGATACCAGCCGTCGAGCAGGGTATTGGCCGGGCCGGTATCAAAGCCATAGACGCCGTCTGCCTGACCCGGCAGCACCGAAATATTGGCGATGCCACCGAGGTTGAGCACCACCCGCAGGGCGCCGGGGCGGGCAAAGAAAGCCTGATGGAAGGCGGGCACCAGCGGCGCCCCCTGGCCGCCGAGGGCCATGTCCATGGTGCGAAAGTCGGCCACCACATCGATGCCGGTCAGCGCCGCCAGCAGGGCCGCGTTGCCGATCTGCAGGGTAAAGCCGAGCTGGGGGCGGTGGCGGATGGTCTGGCCGTGGCTGCCGAGGGCGCGAATATCTTTGGGAGTCAGCCCCGCTTTGGCCAGCAGGGCGTGGGTGGCGGCGGCAAACTCGCGGGCGACCAGGTTGTCGGCGACCCCCATGCGGTCGATCTCGTTGTCGCCCGGGGTGCAGAGGGCGTGCAGCTCGTGCGCGGTGGGCCAGGGGTGGCTGAAGGCAGCCTCGACCCGCAGTTCATCCCCCTCGATCAGCACCAGCACGGCATCGATACCGTCCATGCTGGTACCGGACATCAAGCCTATATAACGCTCGCTCATGACTGCTCCTTGTGGGTCAATTGCCGCCGTTGGCCCGCTTGTTCTGGGCCAGCTGCAGCTCCGGGCTGTCCAGCTTGGCCAGCTGGGGCATGGCCTGCGCCTTGAAGTTGGCCAGCGCCCGTCCGCTCAGCGTCTCCGCCTGTGGCAGGTTGAGGGTGCGCGGGTTCTTGTGCACGCCGCCCACCACGAACTCATAGTGCAGGTGTGGCCCGGTGACCCGTCCGGTCCCCCCCAGATTGCCGATGGTCTGGCCCTGCTTCACGCGCTGCCCCTTGTTGACGGTGCGCTTGGAGAGGTGCAGGTACTTGGTCACGTAGTTGCCGGCGTGCTTGATGAAGACGTAGTTGCCGTTGAACTGGTTGTAGCCGGCGGCCACCACGCTGCCTGAGCCCGCCGCCATGATGGGGGTGCCCACCGGCGCCACGTAGTCGATGCCGTTGTGGGGGCGCACCTTGCCGGTGACCGGGTGCAGCCGGCGCGGATTGAAGTTGGAGCTGATGTATTTGAAGTTGACCGGCGCGCGCAGGAAGCTCTTGCGCATCGCCTTGCCATCCGGGGTGTAGTAGTTGCCGTCCTCGTTCAGCACGGCGCGATAGGTGGCACCCTGGTTGACGAACTCGGCGGCCAGGATGTCGCCGGAGGCAACCCGCTCGTCATCCTGGTACTTCTCTTCGTAGACCACCCGGAAGCTGTCGCCCGGCTGCAGGTCCTGGGCGAAGTCGATGTCCCAACCGAAGATGGCGGCCAAGTCCATGATCTGATCCTCGGTCATGCCGGCGTCGACGGCGGCGCCCCAGAAGCTGGAGCGGATCTCGCCCTTGGCCACCTGTTCGCGGGTGTCGAGTTCGAGTTTGACCGGTCTGGCCACGAAGCTGTCGGCCTTGCGGCTCACCTTGAGCGCCTGCTCCAGGCTGTGGGGGTAGTAGAGGCTGTGCAGCTCGCCGCCCTTGGTGAGCTTGAAGGTGAGCTCCTGGCCTGGCTTGAGCAGGCGCAGGGTATCCGTGCCCTCGAGCTGGTCGATGAGGTGCAGATCCGTGGTGCTGAGGCCGAGGCGCTGGAAGATGACCCCCATGTTGTCGCCGCTGCGTACCTTCACCTGCTTGGTGATGTAGCTCGGCTTGGGGGGGGTGACGGGCTTGGCTTCGGCCAGCAGCGCCTCCTCGTCGACCTGCTGCTCCATGGCCAGCTCGTTGCCGTTGTCATCGACCCGGGTGGCGACCGCCTGTTCGCTGGGCCAGGCCGCCAGCATCATCACCATGATGCTCAGGATCAGCACCATCTTGCGGTGCCAGTGAGGGAGAGAGTTGAAGGCGTGCCAAATGACCATGAGAAGCAGACGAAGTTGAGCCGGGAAGAATGTCGGAGTTTACCGCCTTTCCAATTGGCCCGCCATTCCAGTAATATGTCTGGCCCTGTGGAATCGTGATTGGAGAGTCAAAAAATGTCCCAGCTCGAGGTGGCGCTAGCCGAGATCAAGCGCGGAGCGGAAGAAATTCTGGTGGAAGAAGAACTGGTCGCCAAGTTGAAGGAAGGGCGCCCGCTGCGCATCAAGTTGGGGATGGACCCGACGGCTCCCGACATTCATCTGGGTCATACCGTGATCCTCAACAAGCTGAAGACCTTCCAGGATCTGGGCCATGAAGTGATCCTGCTGATCGGTGACTTCACCGCCATGGTGGGTGACCCCTCCGGCAAGAACGCCACCCGTCCGCCGCTCTCCGAAGAGGCCATCAAGCACAACGCCCTCACCTATGCCGAGCAGGCGTTCAAGATCCTCGATCCCGCCAAGACCCGCATCGAGTACAACTCGACCTGGCTGAGCGAGCTGGGCGCGACCGGCATGATCAAGCTGGCGGCCAAGCAGACCGTGGCCCGCATGATGGAGCGCGATGACTTCAAGAAGCGCTACAGCAACGGCCAGTCCATCGCCATTCACGAATTCCTCTATCCGCTGCTGCAAGGCTATGACTCGGTCGCGCTGAAGGCGGACGTCGAGCTGGGCGGTACCGATCAGAAGTTCAACCTGCTGATGGGCCGCGAGCTGCAAAAAGATGCCGGCATGGCGACCCAGTGCGTGCTGATGATGCCGCTCTTGGTGGGCCTGGACGGCGTCAAGAAGATGTCCAAGTCCGCTGCCAACTACATCGGCGTGCACGACGCCCCGGGCGAGATGTTCGGCAAGATCATGTCCATCACCGACGATCTGATGTGGAATTACTACGAGCTGCTCTCCTTCCGTCCGCTGGCTGAAATTGAAGAGTTCAAGGCGGGCATCGCCGCCGGTACCCTCAACCCGCGTGACGTGAAGATCTGGCTGGCCAAAGAGATCATCGCCCGTTATCACGACGAAGCGGCAGCCGAAGCGGCCCACGAAGACTTCACCCAGCGCTTCTCCAAGAACGCCATTCCGGACGAAATGCCGGAAGTCGAGCTGGCACTGGAAGGCGAAGGGCTGGCCATCGCCAACCTGCTCAAAGACGCCGATCTGGTGGCCACCACTTCCGAAGCGCTGCGGATGATCAAGCAGGGCGCGGTCAAGGTTGATGGCGAGAAGCTGGACGATGGCAAGGCACTCATCGGTGCCGGCACCGCCGTCTATCAGGTCGGCAAGCGCAAGTTTGCCCGGGTGACCGTCAAGTAAGTCGCCAGCCCCTGGTACCACTATAAGAAAGGCCTCCCTTGCGGAGGCCTTTTTGTTGGGTCATTGACCGGGTCGGTTGGGATCAACCCTCGGTTTTCAGGAAGTTGCGATAGAGCATGTAGAGGTGGGCCGAGCTCCAGCTGAAGTTGCTGGCCCCCTGCATGGCGCCGGTCTCCGGGTTGTAGTTCTCGCGGATTGGGCCGCTGCCCGCTAGCCCCTCGGCGTTGGCAAACAGCTTGTTGACGAGCTGTTGGGCATCGCTGCGATAGCCGTAGTTCTCCAGCCCCTTCACCCCGAAGTAGAACTGATCCAGCCAGACCCGGCCGCGCCAGTAGATGTCGGGGTCGTAGGCCGGGTTGGTCAGCGCCGCCGTGCCGAGCGGCACCTTGGTGTTGAACTCCTGGGCATTGAGCATCACCTCGCGCACCCGCGCCGCCTTCTCCTTGTCTGCCACCTCGGCCCAGAGCGGGCTCCATCCTTCCGGGCCGCGGCCGCGGGCGGTCAACAGCTTGCCGACGCAGCCGTTGGCGTCGGGCAGATCCCCCTGGGCTATCTGGCGGTCGTAATAGAAGCCGGAGGCCTCATCGAACAGGCAACTGTTGATATAGCCGGCCAGCTGGGTCGCCCCTTCGCGGTAGCGGCTCGCCTCGTCCGGCTTGCCGAGCAGCTCGGCCATGTCGGCCAGGATGCGTTTCTCCTTGGCGAGGAAGGCGTTGAGCTCCACCGACTCCTGATCGATGGAGAAGCCGATGAGGCTGCCGTCGTCCTGATGGTTTTCGAAGAAGAAGACGTTCCAGTCCTGGCGCGCCTTGGCCATGTCGCCGCCATAGGTCTTGTCGGCATAGCGCTTGAGCTGAGCCGGCTCGATAAAGCCGAAGCGGGCGGCGTTGTCCATGCCGGACTCCCAGCCGGCGCCGTGCTGGGCGCCGATATCCATGTCGGCGTAGCCGCCAACGCTCAATACCTGCTGATAGAGCGCCATGCCGGCGCAGCCATACCAGCCATCTCCTTCATTGGTACAGCTCGACAGATCCAGCCCGACCGGTGCCCCCGTCGGGTACTGCACCTTGAAGGTGATGTTGCCGAACTCGTCGTTGTGCTCGACGTGGCGGGTGGCGCCATATTCGATGATGCCGTTGCGGTTGTTGTCCCGCGCCCGATACCACCAGTCGTGATAGGCCTGGATCTTCGGATACATCTCGGCGATGAAGGCCTTGTCCTGGGTGGCGCTGTAGATCTCCCAGATGGCCCAGGCGGAGAGGGGCGGCTTGGTGTCGCGCTCGTTCCAGTTGCCGCCGTCGCCACCGCGATCGGCGAGCTTGTTGTAGAAGACGGCGTCGATCACCATGCCGGCATCCTGCGGCCGGACCGGGTCATCGGCCTGGATCTGGTAGTCATACATGGCGCGCACGTTGTTCTTGGCCACTTCCGGGTTGAAGTGGGCCATGGCGTAGGCGTGCTTCCAGCTGTCCCAGGCCCAGACCCCGTCGAACCAGCGGGCGGTGTTGGAGGGGGTCACTCCGTCGTGCAGGATGGCGCCGGCCGGTGAGCGCCAGTTGCCGTTGAGGGTCTCCATCGCCTTGACCGCGATGCGCCGCTCCGATTCCGGGATCCCCTGATTGGAGAGGCCGCGCGCCAGGTAATCCTCCCAGCGGCGGATGGAGTCGTCGAAATGGCTGGCGGGGTCGGCCAGCAGCGCCTGGCGGCTCTGCTCGAAACGACTCGCTTCAGCACTGCTGTGGACATAGCTCTGCAGGGTGTAGATATCCTGCTGGCCCTTGGCGGCCAGGGTGAGGCTGGCCTCGCTCACGTAGCCGAGCCCCTGCTCGTCGAGGGTGGTGCGACTCGGCAGGGTGCGATCGATGCGGTAGCTGGCGCTGCCGCTTTGCATGATGTTCCAGGTGCTGCGCAGTTTGCCGAACTGGAATGCCACGCCGCGCTCGGTCTGGCTGATGGTGCGGGTCCAGGCGGGGTACTGCTCGGCGACCGTCTTGTTGGCATCCCACTGGTTGAGCAGCTCCCCCTGCCAGTTGAGCTTGAGGGTGAGGGGGGCGTCAGTGTGGTTGATGAGGCGTGTGCGAACCAGCGCAGTACGGGCATCGCCGTAGCGCAGCTCCAGCTCCAGGGTGAAGGGTTCGAATTCGAAGCGCTGCACCAGCGCCCCCGGGATGGCGTACAGCGCCTGCTTGCTGGCGCTGGTGAGCGGGAAGGCGCGGCCGCTCTCGTCGCTCAGGGTCAGCTTGTCCAACTCGCTGGCGAAGAACAGGCTGTACTCCTCGGCGATGACCATGGGGCCGGTAAAGCCGCCCCACTCGCTGTCGCTGGCGGGCAGCAGGAAGCCGTGCCAGGCACCGAGATCGAGCAGCGGGTTGTATTTGAGGTTGGCGTAGCTGTCAAAGTCACGGAACTGGAGCGGGGTGCCGCTGCGGTCGATCACGTTCTGATACTGGTTCGCCAGGGTGGCGCTGGGGGCGGTCGGGCTGCTGGAGTCATTGCCGTTACAGGCAGTGAGGCCGAACAGGGCGACGCTCAGGGTGACGGACAGTAAACTTTTACGAAACATCTCTCGCTCCAATGACAGTTTTTGTAGGTTAATGAAGGTGTTTTTTAGTGATTGTTTTAGTGAAAGCGTTTGCGAGAGCCATTATAGGGCGATTTTGAGGGGATTATTGGCGCTGTGTCACAGTGCGGGAGGGGCTGGTGTGAGCCGGATCACCCGGTTACACGAGGTTACATAGCTTGGTATTTTAGTAACTATTTACTTGTCTGGCGGCAGCCAGCGAGAGAGAGGAGGGGCAGGTGCGCAGGTATTGATAGGGGGTCAGGCCGAACTCCTGCTTGAAGCGGGCGGCAAAGCGGCTGGGTGAGTCGTAGCCACAGGCCAGGGCCGTCTCCAGCGGTGCCAGACCCTGCTGCAGCAGGGTGAGGGCGTGGCTCATGCGCACCTGGGTCAGCAGCTGGCGAAAGCTGCGCCCCTCGGCGGCCAACTTGCGCGCCATGGAGGCGCGGCTCATGGCGAAGTGCGGTGCGACCCCCTCCAGGGTGTGATCGGCGTCCGGCTCCACCCCAAGGTAGCGGGCCAGCCGCTCGCCGAGGGTCATGGTATGGGCGGGAAACAGCAGGTCGAGCCCGCCGGCGGCCTGCAGCTCGGCATAGAAGCCCTGCAGCAGCTGGGCCTGGGTGGCCTCATGGAGTCGCCGATCCGCCATGGAGCAGACCAGCTCGAAACAGAAGGCCAGCGCCGGACTGACCGCCAGGCGCGGCTCCCTGAGCGGGCCGGCCTGGGCGGCGCTGAGCCATTCGACGGGGGGCGGGGTCAGCAGGGTCAGCGCGCGGGAGCGAAACTTGCCCTGCTCCGGCTGGTTGACGAAGGTGAGCTGGTGACCGGCCGGGATCAGCAGCCAGCTCGCCTGATCGAATGCCAAACGCTTCTCCTGCCACCACAACTGCTTGTGACCCTGCTCCACCCAGATGATGGTGGGGGCGTAGATGAGCACCCGGTGCAGCGGCTGCTGGCGGATCCCGAGATAGTGGTGCAGTTGCAGCAGCGGCGTGCTCATCCGGCTGGCTCCTAGGGGGTGACGAAGGTGGCGGTCAGGGTGGCCTTGCCAAGGGCCATGCTATTGAGCATGTAGCCTACCATGGCGGGCGGGGTGTCTGCCTTCACCTCCAGGGCCTGGGGCAGGGCCCAGGCGGTGAACTGGTAGCGGTGCATGCCGTGGCCGGCGGGCGGGCAGGGGCCGCCGTAACCCTGGCTGCCAAAGTCGGTCTTAAGCTCCAGCCCCTGCTTGAGCTTGCCGGAGGCGTTGCTCGGTAGCTCGCTCTGACTGGCCGGCAGGTTCACCACCAGCCAGTGCCACCAGCCGCTGCCGGTGGGCGCGTCCGGGTCATAGGCGGTGATGGCGACGCTCTTGGTGCCGGCCGGCAGGTCCTGCCAGCTCAGCTGGGGCGAGCGGTTGTCGCCGCTGCAGCCAAAGCCGTTGAAGCTGAAGGCCTTGTCCATCAGCTGGCCTTCGTGGATGTCGCTGCTCTTTAGGGTCATGGCACTGGCGGGCAGGGCCGCCACGCACAGCAGG
The DNA here is from genome assembly GCF_027705405.1 of Aeromonas sp. QDB34. NCBI lineage: Bacteria > Pseudomonadati > Pseudomonadota > Gammaproteobacteria > Aeromonadales > Aeromonadaceae > Aeromonas > Aeromonas sp. QDB34. The sequence continues at coordinate 90,768 of NZ_JAPDBT010000013.1, forward strand.
GAGAGCAGGGTGGTACGCTTGGCAATCTTCATGGTGAGGCTCCTCGGTGGATGATGGGATCAGTCTAGCGAAGAGGGGGAAGAGGTGAGTGACCCAACCACTCAATATGGCCTGTTCGCTGCCATGATATGAGTCGTTGTGTTGATTGCTGGTGAAGGCTACGAAAGCGGGTGGCGCGCCCGGGCATAAAAAAACCGGCATCCTGGATGCCGGTTTTTTACTGTGCTGACAGCTGATCGCGCGACTTAGCGCAGGATCATCTCGTCACGGCCCGGGCCGACGGAGACCATCGGCACCGGTACGCCCAGCAGCTCTTCGATACGCAGTACGTACTGCTGGGCCGCTTTAGGCAGCTCTTCGAAGGTGCGGCAACCGGTGATGTCTTCGCTCCAGCTTTCCATCACTTCGTAAACCGGCTTCAGACCGGCAGTTTGCGGCCAGATCGGGTTCTCGGTGTGGGCACCTTCGTAGGCGACGCAGATCTTCAGATCCGGCAGACCGGTCAGGCAGTCCAGCTTGGTCAGCGCCACTTCGTTGGCAGCCTGCAGCTCGACACCGTTCTTGGTGGCAACGGCGTCGAAGTAGCCGACGTCACGGGGACGACCGGTGGTGGCGCCGAACTCGTTGGCGATCTTGCGGAACTCGTCCTGGTTCTCCATGGCGGTCAGCAGGGTGCCGGTACCGACGGAGGTGCTGAACGCCTTGGCGACGGCGATGACGCGCTCGGGACGCAGACCCGGCAGGCCGCCACCGATGCCGGCATAGGCGCCGGAAACGTGGGAGGAGGTCACCCAGGGGTATTCGCCGTAGATCAGGTCACGGCCGGCGCCCAGCTGGGCTTCGAACAGCAGGGTCTTGCCTTCAGCCTGCAGCGCTTTGAGCGGCATGCTGACGTTGCAGACGGAGTCGATCCAGGGTGCGGACACTTCCAGCAGCCAGTCGGCCATCTCCTGGGCGGTCTGGTTGAATTCGAAGGTCGGGTAGAGCGCTTTGAGCTGCGGCAGTTTCCAGTCGAGGAAGAATTGAATGCGCTCGACCAGTACTTCCGGCTGCTTCAGCCAGCCCACCAGGATCGCTTTCTTCATGACGCGATCGCCATAGGCGGGAGCGATGCCCTGACGGGTGGAACCGTAGGCGCCGTCACCCAGGCGCTGCTCTTCCAGGGTATCTTCCATGGCGTGCAGCGGCAGGCAGAGGGTGGCGCGATCAGAGATGGCCAGCTTGGGAGTGACGCCGGAGGCTTTCACTTCGTCCAGCTCGACGGTCAGTTTCTCGGGGCTGATCACCATGCCAGGGCCGAGTACGACCAGGCAATCCGGGTTGAACACACCGCTCGGAACCTGGTGCAGCTTGAAGGTGCCAAGGTCGTTGACGACGGTATGGCCGGCGTTGTTGCCGCCCTGGAAGCGAATGCTGGCGCCTGCTTGGCCTGCCAGATAATCCACGATGCGGCCTTTGCCTTCATCACCCCAGTTGGCACCTACGACTACGATAGACGACATGACTCTTTCTCCTAAGACGTTAGGCGATCATCCTAGGAGGCTCAGTAGGATTAGAAAAATTAATTATCTTTATAATTCCGATAAGAGAGTCATATAATTGCGGTGAATTTATCGACAAACCGCCCCGCTGCCATGCCGGCATCCCCCTCAGGGACCCAATTTGGCCGTGGCGGCACAAGAGGATCCCCATGCTGGATATTCACTGGCTGCACACCTTCGTCACCCTGGCCCGGCTGCAGCACTTCGGCCAGACCGCCACCGAACTGCACATGACCCAGCCCAATGTGAGCCTGCACCTCAAGAATCTGGAGCAGGCCACCCGGGTCAAACTCATCGAGCGCAGTCCGTTTCGGCTGACCCAGGCCGGCGAGCGGCTGCTGCAAAGCGCCGAGCGCGCCATCGCCGAGCTGCAGCTCTGCCAGTCCGATCTCAACGCCCTCAACCAGCTGAGTCAGGGGACGCTGGCCATCGCCGCCAGCGACATCATCTCGCGCCTGCTGCTCATTCAACCCTTTCAGCGCTTCAAGCAGGAGTTCCCCGGCATCGACCTCACCCTGTTCAACACCACTTCGGATCAGGCTGCTGAGCTGGTCAAGGCGGGCAAGGCGGATCTGGGCTTCGTGATGGCGCAAAAGCGCAGCGAGCCGCTGTTCTACACCGAGTTGCAGCAGGTGACCTGGTGCGCGCTGGGCCACGGTCTCGCTCGTTGGCAGGCACGGGCGAAGGCGGGGGAGAGCGATCCCCTCGACGAGCCGACCCTGATCCTGCTGGGCCACGACACCCGCACCCGGGCGCTTATCGACCCCTCTTTGCCGCTGCTCGGTCTGCCTAGCTGTCGCATCATGGAAGTAGGCAGCGTGGACGCCCAGCTCGACTGGGCCGAGGCGGGTTTCGGGGTGGCCATAGTGCCGGACTTCTCGATTCACCCGCGGCTCAAGCTGACTGCCCCGGTGACCCGGCTCACCGATTTCCCCGGTACCAGCCTTGGCTATGTGGTGCGCCAGAACCAAGTGCTGTCGCGCGCCATCAAGCAACTGCTGCACTGGGTGGAGCAGGAGATCCAGCGCCCGCAGCCGTTGCCGGACGCCAGGGCGTGAGCCCACCCAATATCGAAACAAAAAGAGGCCACCCTTGGGTGGCCTCTGTCGTTGTGGCTGTTTGGCGGTCTTACTTGGCTGGCACGCCGTCCCCGGTCGGTGAGGCGGTGCTCGGTGCGGCCGGTGCCGGTACTGTCGATGCCGGTTCGGCGGGCGCCGGCGAGGCGGGTTGTTCCCCGCTCATCACGGCAGAGGGGCTTGGCGCGGCCGTGCCCGTCAGCTTGCCGCCCTGCTCCACGGCGGCCCCTTCGAGCACGTTACTCGCGCCCGGCTCGGTAGTTGTGGCTGCCGAGGGGGTCGGCAGCAGGGCGCCAGGGGTCTGTCCGGACGAGGTGGCGGGCGTACCTTCCGGGGAGGGGGCGCCCGTTTCACCGGCAGGTTGTGCCGTGTTTTCACCAGCGGGGTGTTCCACTTCGGTGGGCTGCGCCGCTGAGGTTGCCAGGGCTTCCGAGGTGGCCGGAGCCGGGCTCAGGGCTTCGGGCAGCAGGGCGGGGGCGGGCGGGGCATCCGCCATGCCGGCGTGGCGCGGTACTTCCGCCTCGCCCTGCATCCCCTCCAGGGTGAGGGCGGTGAGGGCCGGATGGAGGCGGGTGAATTGCTTGAGTCGCCCGCTCAGCACGTCGCGCACGGTGCGCACCTCGCCCTCGGGCAGGCTGGCCAGCGCCACCAGCTCGGCGGTGACGGCGAAGGTGTTGACGCCGCTAGGCTGGCCCGGGTAGAGGTTGGCGCCGATGCGGCTGCGCTGATAGTAGGGATGCTGTTTGAGCAGCGCGTCGACCTGCTCCCCTTCGATGGGGATGAGGCGCGCCTTGCAGCGGCCGGTAAGATCGCCGATGGCCTGATTGGGGTGGCCCGCCACCACGAAGGCAGCGTCCAGGGTGCCGTCACAGAGCCCCTCCAGCCGGTTGTTGGCCGCGGCGGGGATGACGGGGGCAAAGCTCTTGGCCTGCCAGCCCATGGCATCGAGCAGGGCCTGGCTGGTGATGTGCTCGCCGGAGCCCGGGTTGCCCAGATCGACCCGCTTGCCCTCGATGTCGGCCAGGGTGTTGATGCTGCTGTTGGCGCTGGCGAGCAGGGTCAGCGACTCCTGATGAAGCCGATAGAGGCTGCGCAGCTGGTCGTCCGGCGCCTGACCCATGAAGGGGCCGGTGCTGTGGGCGGCGTGGTGCACCACATCGGACTGCACCAGCGCCAGCTGCACTTTCCCTTGATGCAGCGCCTTCAGGTTGGCAAGGGAGCCGGAGGTGCTCTGCACCGAGCAGTGCAGGCCATGGCTGGCCGTCTCTTCATTGAGCAGCCGGCAAATGGCGCCACCGGTCGGGTAGTAGACGCCGTTGAGGGGCCCAGTACCGATGGTGAGATAGGCAGGCGTGGCTGCCTGCAGGGGCAGCGCCAGGGCCGCTGCCAGCCAGGGCAGGGTGCGGCGAAGCAGAGTCGGCAGAGGGTGCAAGGCTGGTTGGGGCATAGTGAACCGGATCAATGGCTGATAAAAGGGATGGGGCTGGCCCATCCCGGTTGGCATTCGGCCGCGCCAGCTGCTGGCGGCGGCACTGTACCGTACTTGGCGCCATCGACATCCCGGGTTGCGGGGCCGTGGCGGCATGTTGCCAAAATATACCCTATTGCGATCGGATACGGATCTGGCTGACTTCAATATATTGCGGGGCCGGCTGCTGCCGGCCCCGCCACTGCCCATATGGTGAGGCCATGAGGGAGAAAGCGCGTGATCAGCGCGCCAGAATGGCCTTCTCCATGCGGGCCAGCGCCTCGACGAGGCGGGCCCGGGTGCAGCCGAAGTTGAGCCGCACGAACTGGCCGTCACCAAACTGGGCACCGGGGGAGAGCCCCACCCCGGCCTGCTCGAAGAAGGCGATGGGGTCGTCCAGCCCAAGCGCGCTCATGTCAATCCAGGCGAGGTAGGTGGCTTGGTGGCGCGCCAGCTCGATGCCGGGCCAGCGGGCGACCGCCTGCTCGATCAGGGCCAGGTTGGCGGCCAGGTAGTCGAGCTGTTCGCTGAGCCACTGCTCGCCCCCTTCGTAGGCCGCCTCTGCCGCCACGAAGCCCAGCAGGTTGACGTCGGCGCTGATGCCGCGCATCGCCTGCTGCAGCTTGAGGCGCAGACGGGCATTGGGCACCACCGCGAAGGAGCAGCAGAGCCCGGCGATGTTGAAGGTCTTGCTCGGGGCCATCATCACCGCCGAGCGCTCGGCCGCCGCCGGGCTGATGGCGCCATAGGGGATATGGCGGGCGTCCTTGTCCAGCAGCAGGTCGCAGTGAATTTCATCGGAGCAGATCACCAGGTTGTGGCGCTCGGCGATGGCGTCGATGGCCAGCAGCTCCTCGTGGGTGAACACGGTGCCGCCCGGGTTGTGCGGGTTGCACAGCAGCAGCAGATCCGCCGCCGGTGCCTGGCGCTCCAGCTCCTCGATATCCAGCACCCAGCGACCGGCCTCTTCCACCATGGGCACGGTGAGCAGCGGTCGGTCGTTGAAGCCCGGCGCCTGCAGGAAGGGGTAGTAGACCGGCTTGGGAGTGATGATGCCACGGCCGTGCTGGCTCCAGGCCTTGCAGGCGAGGTTGAGACCGGGCACCACCCCGGGCAGGAAGACGATCCATTCGGGCTGGATGGTCCAGCCATAGCGGCTGGCCAGCCGCGCGATGATGAGTTCGATTAGCCGGGGAGAGGGGCGCGAGTAGCCGAAGATGCCGTGGGCGACACGCTGGGTGAGGGCCTCGATGACGGCAGGGGGGGAGACGAAGTCGGTGTCGGCAACCCACATGGGCAGCACGTCCTGTCCCTTGTACTTGTCCCATTTCAGGCTCATGGTGCCGCTGCGATCTATTTCCCGGTCAAAATCAAACATGTGAAATCCTTATGCTGGCCAGTGGGCTTTCACTGTACGGGGTCGGGGACGGGGTCGCAAGCCTTGAGGTGGCTCTTGATAATGACATAAAATAAGCAGCGCCATTTCATGCACTTGCCGAATTTTGGCCAGTTTTCTTCCCTCCAATCAGTGGTAATTCTATGCGCTTGCTGACCGCCGCTCGCAACAGGACGGACCCCGTCTCTCTCTCTTTTCTGGCCGTGACCTTTATGACCGGGGTGGCGGTGGCACTGCAGGTGCCCACCTTGAGCCTGTTCCTGGCCGAGGAGGTGCAGGTGCGCCCCTTCCTGGTAGGGCTCTTCTATACCGTCAACGCGCTGATTGGCATCCTCATCAGCCAGTGGCTCGGCCATCGCTCCGACAACAAGGGGGATCGCAAGCGGCTGATCCTGCGCTGCTGCTTCGCCGGCGTGGTGCTCTCCCTGCTGTTTGCCTGGAACCGGCAGTACTGGTTGCTGGTGAGCCTGGGGGTGCTGCTGGCGAGCCTGGCCGCCACCGCCAGTCCCCAGCTGTTCGCGCTGGCGCGTGAATATGCCGACAGCCGCAACAAGCGGGCCGACATGTTCAGCTCGGTGCTGCGGGCCCAGTTCTCGCTGGCCTGGGTGATTGGGCCGCCCATCGCCTTCGCGCTGGCCATCGGCTACGGCTTCGAGGTGATGTACCTCGCCTCCGCAGTGGCCTATCTGCTCTGCGCCTTCGTGGTGTGGCGCTGGCTGCCCTCGCTGCCGCTGCCGGTGATGGACAGCGAGGTGGAGCGGATCAGCAGCTGGCGGGATCCGTCGGTGCGGGCGCTCTTCATCGCCTCCACCCTGATGTGGACCTGCAACAGCATGTACCTCATCAACATGCCGCTCTACATCACCCGCGAGCTGGGGCTGGAGGAGAAGCTGGCCGGGGTGCTGATGGGCACGGCGGCGGCCCTCGAGATCCCCTTCATGCTGCTGGCGGGCCACTACACCCAGCGCTTTGGCAAGCGCCCCATGATGCTGCTGGCGGTGCTGGCCGGGGTCGGTTTCTACGTGGGGCTGGTGACCCTGTCGAGCCAGCATGCGCTCATTGCGCTGCAACTGCTCAACGCCATCTTCATCGGCATCGTCGCCGGCATCGGCATGTCCTACTTCCAGGATCTGATGCCGGGTCGCGCCGGGGTGGCGACCACCCTGTTCGCCAACAGCATCCGCACCGGCTCCATCATGGCGGGGGCGATCGCCGGGACTGTGGCGGAGATCTGGAGTTTCCACGGGGTCTTCATGGTGGCCATGGGGCTGGCGCTGCTGGCGCTGGCCGCCTGCTGGCGAGTGCCGAACGTCTGAAGCTGAAAAGGTGAGGGGGCGAGCGGGTCGGCCCGCCTCAATGTCTGATGGCGGCGGGGAGGCGCTCTAGCGGTCGTTGTCGTTCTGGTATTCGTTGCGCAGGCAGCGCAGCAGCAGCTCGGTGGCCGGGCCCAGGGCATCGGCCGATGGGGTCAGCAGATAGGTATAGAGGTGGCGCTCGTTGCCGCTCGCCAGATCCAGCGGTACCAGAGCGCCGCTTGTCAGCTCCTCCTGCACCAGGTGGCGCGGCAGCCAGGCATAGCCGAGGCCGAGTTTGAGCATGGCGATCACCTCGTGGTAGTGGGTCGCCTTCCAGCCGGTGTCGTCCGCGTCGTTCCAGTCCACCGAGCGGTGAATGGGGGGATGCAGGCTGATCTGGTTGTGGCTGGCCAGCTCCTCGGCGGCGATGGCGCTGCCCTGAGTGGCGAGCGGGTGCTCGGCCGAGCAGAGCGGCAGCAGGCACACCTCGTCCAGCGGCAGGCCGGTGCGATCGTGGGGCAGGTGTTCGGAGAGCATCAGATCCCCCACCTGCAGGGCATTGAAGTGGCAGTGAATGCGCTCGTGCAGATTGACCCGGCAGCCCCGGCTGCGGGGATAGAAGTGGGCCAGCGCCCGATAGAGCCGCTCACGCGGCTGCAACACCGACACATAGAGGTTGATCTGCGGCTCCCACTGCCGCTCCAGGTTGTTGGCCAGGTTCTCCAGCTCTTCCACCTGCTGGCTGAGCTGACGGGCCCGCTTGAGGAAGATCTCCCCCGCCGGTGTCAATACCGCCTTGCGCCCTCTCACCTCCAGCAGAGCCACACCCAGACTCTGCTGCAGCTTGGCTACCGCATGATTGAGAGAGGATTGGCTCTTGTTCAGCGCCTCGGCGGCCTGGGCGTAGCCGCCACAGTCCACCACGGCCTGAAAGATCCGCCATTGCTCAAACGTGCTCTTGGGACGAAACATATCTCAACCTGATAAGGGAGCGGATGTTGCAACAGGGTGCCGACGGCACCCTATTGAATGTAACCCCATGCGGCGCAGGGTTGCGGTTATTTTGTTGATTTATTTGGGCTGGGCCACAAAGGTCTGGCCGGTTTTGCCCCTGCTGTCCGCGCCCATCAGATAGAGATAGAGCGGCATCAGGTCGGCCGGGGTCTTGAGGTTCATCGGATCTTCGGCCGGGAAGGCACTGGCTCGCATCTTGGTGCGGGTGCCGCCCGGGTTGAGGGTATTGACCCGCACACCGGTATTTTCCAGCTCGTCCGCCAGCACTTCCATCATGCCTTCGATGGCGAACTTGGAGATGGCATAGGTGCCCCAGTAGGCGCGGCCCTTGCGGCCCACGCTGGAGGAGGTGTAGACGATGGAGGCATCGCCCTGCTCCTTGGCGGTCTGACGGATGAGCGGCAGCAGCGCCTGGGTCAGCAGGAATTCGGATTTGACGTTGACCTGCATCACCTCGTCCCACTCCTGCTCCTGGATGTGCTCGAACGGTGACAGGGTGCCGAGCAGGCCGGCGTTGAACAGCACGCCGTCGAGGCGGCCAAACTGCTGGGCGAAGGTCTCGGCCATGCCAAGGTAGTGGCTCTTGGTCGCCCCCTTCAGATCCACCGGCACGATGGCGGGCAGCGGGTGGCCGGCGGCCTCAATCTGGTCGTAGACTGCCTCCAGCTTGGCGCTGGTGCGGCCGAGCAGGATCACGGTGGCGCCGTGGGCCGCATAGGTGAGCGCCGCTTCGCGGCCGATGCCGTCACCGGCACCCGTGACCAGAATGACCTTGTCCTTGAGCAGATCCCGGGGGGCCTGATAGTTGAACATGACAACTCCTGTTAACAATTCGTGGCAGATGCGCGCGGCAAATAGAGGGGCAAGTGTACTGATCCCGCACGGCGTTTGACCAGTATGAGATGGCAAAAATGTGAATAAATCAGAGGGGTTGTGATTGTCGATTGGCATTTTTGACGGGTTGACGCAGAGTTTTTGCGCACACCGGGCAAACTCCCTAGAATGTGAAAAAATCGTCCCTCCGGGGCACACCAGTGGAGCATCAAGTGGCATTTTTGACCGAATACGGCCTGTTCCTGGCCAAGACCCTCACCCTACTGCTCGCCATCGGCGCCGTCATCCTGATGGTGGTGAGCAGCCGTCAGCCCAAATCCCGCAAGGGGGAGCTGGTGGTGACCGATCTCTCCAGCGAGCTGGAGCAGGGACGTCACCAGTTGCAGGCCGCGCTGGCCGGCAAGGCGGAGCGCAAGCAGCTGGAGAAGGTGCGCAAGGCCGAGCACAAGGCGCGGGCCAAGAGCGAAGATGCCCGCAGCCGGCTGTTCGTCATCGATTTTCACGGCAGCATGGATGCCAAGGAGGTGGCCTCCCTGCGCGAAGAGGTGAGCGCCGTGATAGGGGTGGCCCAGCCGGGGGACGAGGTGCTGCTGCGGCTCGAATCCGGTGGCGGCGTGGTGCACGGCTACGGCCTGGCTGCCTCCCAGCTGCAGCGGTTGCGGGATCGTGACATCAAGCTGACCGTGGCCATCGACAAGGTGGCGGCGAGCGGCGGCTACATGATGGCGTGCGTGGCGGATCAGATCCTGGCGGCGCCGTTCGCTATCGTCGGCTCCATCGGGGTGATCGCCCAGCTGCCGAACTTCAACAAGCTGCTCAAAAAGCACGACATCGAGTTCGAGATGCACACCGCCGGCCAGTACAAGCGCACCATCACCATGTTCGGCGAGAACGACGAGCAGGGGCGGGAGAAGTTTCGCGAGGAGCTGGGCGCCATCCACGAGCGCTTCAAGGCATTCGTGGCCGAGCACAGACCCAACCTCGACATCGACAGCGTCACCACCGGCGAGCACTGGCTGGCGAGCCAGGCCAAGCAGCTCGGGCTGGTGGACAGCCTCTGCACCAGCGATGACTATCTGCTGGCCCAGGCCAGCCAGCACAAGGTGGTCGGCATTCGCTACAGCAAGCCAAAGAGTCTGACCCAGAAGCTCGGTCAGCAGGCCGCCGTGGCGCTGGAGTCCGGTTTTGGTCGGCTGTGGCAGCAGGGTCCCTGGCGCTGAGTCAGGACAACGTAAAACCCAATAAAAAAAGCCGGGCACTTGCCCGGCTTTTTCATGGGGTCGGCGCTGCTGGCCGATGGCGCGTCTCAGCGCTGGAACGGGTAGACGGAGCCGAGTTTGAGGATCTGGGTCAGCTCGTCCAGCGCGGTGCGGGATTCCATGACCAGCGCCGGATCGCGCAGGTCATCCAGTGCCAGGCTGTCGCGGTAGTGGCGATCGACCCAGCCATCGAGGCGGGCAAACTGGCTGTCGGTGATGAGGCAGGCCGGGTTGACGGCGGCCAGTTCGGTGTCGTTCATCGCCACCCGCAGCCGCAGGCAGGCGGGGCCGCCGCCGTTGCGCATGCTCTGCTTCACGTCCATGTAGTGCACCCCCTTGATCGGGGTCCCCAGGGTCACCAGCTTGGCCAGATAGGCCGATACCGCCGGGTTGTCGCGACATTCGGTGGGGGCGATGATCGCCATCTCGCCGGAGGGCAGGGTGAGGATCTGGGTGTTGAACAGATAGGACTTCACCGCATCTTGCACCGACACCTCGGCAGTTGGCACCTCGATGAAGTGCAGTTCCCCTTCGCCAAACTTGGTGCGCACCTCGGCCAGCGCCGAGGCGGTGTTGAGAAACGCCTGCTGGTGGAAGAACAGCACGTTCTGGTTGCCTACCGCGATCACGTCGTTGTGGAACACTCCCTGATCGATGACGTCCGGGTTTTGCTGGATGAACACGGCGCTCTCATCCCCCAGGCCGTGCAGGCGGGCGATGGCCTGGCTCGCTTCCAGGGGCTGGCGGGCCGGGTAGCGTTTGGGGGCGGGCTGGGAGACGTCGAAGGCGCTGCGGCCATAGACGAACAGTTCGACCCCGGACTCGCCATAGGCGCGACACAGCCGGGTGTGGTTGGCGGCCCCCTCGTCACCGAAGTGGTCGTTCTCCGGCAGGTGCTGATGGTGATAGAAGTGGCGGTCGTTGTTGAACACGGCCCGCAGGATGCGGCCGGTCACCTCGGGTTCGAGGGAGCGGTGAAACTTGTTGGTCAGGTTGGCGGGGGTGAAGTGGATGCGGCCATCCTGGGTATCGGCACTCGGGGAGACGGTGGCGGCGTTGGCGGTCCACATGCTGGAGGCCGAATAGCAGGCGGCCAGCACGGCGGGTGCCTGCTTGGCGGCCTGGGCCAGCACGCTGGCATCGTTGCCGGTGAAGCCGAGGCGGCGCAGGGTAGCGAGATCCGGTCGCTCCTGCGGGGCCAGCACTCCCTGGGTCATGCCGAGCTCGGTCAGTGCCTTCATCTTGCGCAGACCCTGCTTGGCCGCCTCCTTCGGATTGGACGCCTCCTTGGCATTGTTCTGGGAGGCGACGTTGCCATAGGACAAGCCGGCATAGTTGTGAGTCGGGCCGACCAGGCCGTCGAAGTTGACCTCGAAGTGCTTCATTGAGTACATCCTTTCGATTTTTATATGGGTAGCGGTTCCTTCCGCGCACAATGCTGCGGGATGCAGCCATTATAAGGAGATTTTGTCTTTTGTAACAAGCTGATAACGAAACTGGTTTGTTATGTTACAAGAGCGGTTGGTTATGTCGTTTCAAATATAAAAAGAGGGTGGATATAGCATAAAAATAAAAAAGCGGTTGCTTCCCGCGGCTCGGCTTCGCATTAATAAATAAAGAAACAAAGTGGTTCGGGCTGCCGGGCAAATTTGCTCACAAGATTGCTTTTTCCCGTCAAATCTCTTATACAGCCCCACAAAACCGCACACCAACCCCGTCGGGTGCAATGAGGATAATAGTTACAGCATGGGCAAATCACTGGTCATAGTGGAGTCTCCGGCCAAGGCCAAGACCATCAACAAATATTTGGGCAAGGACTACGTGGTGAAATCCAGCGTCGGTCACGTGCGCGATCTGCCCACCAGCGGCAGCGCCAGCAACGAGCCCAAAAAACCTGTCATTCGCGGCATCAAGCTGAGCGAAGCAGAGAAGGCTGCCAAGGATCGCAATGCCCTGTTCTCACGGATGGGGATCAATCCGACCGCAGGCTGGCAGGCCAACTACCAGATTTTGCCCGGCAAGGAAAAAGTGGTCAGCGAGTTGCAGAGTCTGGCCGAGAAGGCCGACACCATCTATCTCGCAACCGACTTGGATAGAGAGGGAGAGGCGATCGCCTGGCACCTGCGCGAGATCATCGGCGGCGACGACAGCCGCTACAAGCGCGTGGTGTTCAACGAGATCACCAAGACCGCCATCCAGGAGGCGTTTGCCCAGCCATCCGAGCTGAACATTCACCGCGTCAATGCCCAGCAGGCCCGTCGTTTCCTCGACCGGGTGGTGGGTTACATGGTCTCCCCGCTGCTCTGGAAGAAGCTGGCCCGCGGCCTCTCCGCCGGCCGGGTACAGTCCGTCGCGGTGCGTCTCATCGTCGATAAAGAGCGCGAGATCAAGGCGTTCGTGCCGGTCGAGTTCTGGGATCTCAACGCCGATCTGCTGACCGCCGACAAGAGCGATCTGCGGATGGAAGTGGTCAGCCGCAACGGCGCCGACTTCAAGCCGGTGACCCAGGCCGAGACCTTCGCCGCCGTGGCCGCCCTGGAAGGGGTCGACTACAAGGTGGTGAACCGGGAAGACAAGCCGACCGGCTCCAAGCCGTCCGCCCCCTTCATCACTTCTACCCTGCAGCAGGCAGCCTCCACCCGGCTGAGCTTCGGGGTCAAGAAGACCATGATGATGGCCCAGCGCCTCTATGAAGCGGGTTACATCACCTACATGCGTACCGACTCCACCAACCTCAGCAAAGAGGCGGTCGAGGCGGTGCGGGAATACATCGGCGAGCAGTATGGTGCCGCCTACCTGCCGGCCGAGCCGAACCTGTACGGCGCCAAGGCCAATGCCCAGGAGGCCCACGAGGCGATCCGCCCCTCCAGCGTGCTGGTGACCGCCGAGATGCTGGAAGGGATGGAGCCCGACGCCATGCGGCTCTATGACCTTATCTGGCGTCAGTTTGTCGCCTGTCAGATGACGCCGGCCCAGTACGACTCCTCCACCCTGACCGTCAAGGCGGGCGAGTTCGAGCTCAAGGCGCGCGGTCGTACCCTGCGCTTCGCCGGTTGGACCAAGGCGCTGCCGCCGATGGGCCGCAAGGGCGAAGACAGCCAGTTGCCGGCGGTGACCGTCGGCGAGATCCTCAAACTCGTCAAGCTGGATCCGCGCCAGCACTTCACCAAGCCGCCCGCTCGCTTCACTGAAGCGGCGCTGGTACGGGAGCTGGAGAAGCGCGGCATCGGCCGTCCGTCTACCTATGCCTCCATCATCTCCACCATCGTCGATCGTGGTTATGTGCGGGTCGAGAGCCGCCGTTTCTTCGCCGAGAAGATGGGTGAGATCGTCACCGACCGGCTGGTGGAAAACTTCGTCGAGCTGATGAACTACGAGTTCACCGCCAAGATGGAAGACAAGCTCGATGGCATCGCCGAAGGGAGCCTGGAGTGGAAGAAGGTACTGGATGCCTTCTACGCCGAGTTCACCCAGGAGCTGGAGAAAGCGGACAAGGCGCCGGAAGAGGGGGGCATGCGTGCCAACCAGATGGTGCTGACCGACATCGACTGCCCGGATTGCGGCCGCAAGATGGGTATCCGTACCGCCACCACCGGGGTGTTCCTCGGCTGTTCCGGTTACGCCTTGCCGCCCAAAGAGCGCTGCAAGAAGACCATCAACCTGGTCTCCGCCGACGAGTTCGTTTCTGCCACCGACGGTGAAGAGGCCGAGACCGAGGCGCTGCGTGCCAAGCATCGCTGCGGCGTCTGTGGCACTGCGATGGATGCCTACATCATCGACGACAGCCGCAAGCTGCACGTCTGTGGTCGCAACCCGGATTGCGATGGCTACGAAATCGAAAAAGGTCAGTTCAAGCTCAAGGGTTACGAAGGGCCGAGCATCGAGTGCGACCGCTGCGGCTCCGAGATGCAGCTCAAGAACGGCCGCTTCGGCAAGTACATGGGTTGCACCAACGACACCTGCAAGAACACCCGCAAGATCCTGAAAAACGGTGATATCGCGCCGCCGAAGGAAGACCCGGTACCGCTGCCGGAGCTCAAGTGCACCCAGTCCGACGCCCACTTCGTGCTGCGTGACGGGGCGGCCGGCCTGTTTCTGGCCGCCAGCAACTTCCCGAAATCCCGCGAGACCCGTGCGCCGCTGGTGGAAGAGCTCAAGCGCTTCAAGGAGCGTCTGTCGCCCAAGCACCAGTATCTGGCCGATGCCCCGGCGTCAGATCCTGACGGTAACGCCGCCATCGTGCGCTTCAGTCGCAAGACCAAGGAGCAGTACGTGATGACCGAGGTCAACGGCAAGGCGACCGGCTGGACGGCGCACTACGACAACGGCAAGTGGCAGGAGAGCCTGGCCAAGTCGAAGAAGGCGTGATTGCGCGCAGTTCACACTCTGATGAAAGAGGCCCCTTGCAGGGGCCTTTTTGTTTTCGGATGGCGGTATACTGAAACCGCTGCAAGGATGGCAGCGCTGGACACGGAGGTTGTGATGGAGATTAACGAGATCCGGCCGGGAATGACCTGTCTGACCCGGGAAGGAACCGCCTATGTGCTGGAAGTAGACAAGCAGAGTCTGCTGGTGCTGCTGCAGCGGGAGTACGAAACCATCCCGGTGCAGGTGCGCAGCGACGAGATCCTGGCCCCCATCACCCGGTGAGGCGGGCCGCCATCGTCAAAAGGGCAGGAGAAACAGCAGCTCGGCGAGGTCGGGCTGCCACTGCCACTCCCGCATCCTGACCCGCCCGCCAATCACGGGCACCCCCTCTTTCTGCAGCAATCCCGCCTGTTTAGCGAAGCCTGCCGACCCCTTGGGCAGTGAAATGGTGCCCGCCGCGCCCAGCACCCGGTGCCAGGGCAGCACCTTGTCGGTCTCCCGCAGCACCTTGCCCACCAGCCTGGCCCGACCGGGCAGCCCCGCCAGATCCGCCACCTGGCCGTAACTCACCACGCGACCGGCCGGGATCAGGGCGAGGATTGCCTCGATGCGGGCAACCTTGTTCAGCGGGGCAGGGGTCGATTCCATTCTCATCCGGATCACTCGTCAATAACGACAGAAGCGCCATTGTGGCGCTTCTGTCGGGTGGCTGGCAAATGGGTCAGCCGAAGGTCTGGCTGAGCCCCTTGAGCTGCTTGGCCCGCTCCAGCAGCTCCTGACTGGAGTCGTCGACCTCCTGCATCTTCTGGCTGTTGGCGTGGGAGTACTCGGAGATCTGGTTGATGCTGCGGCTGATGTCCTCCACCACCGTCTGCTGCTGCTCGGCGGCGGCGGCGATCTGGGTGGAGAACTCGGTGACCAGCTCGATCTCCTGCAGCACGGTATGCAGGCTGCTGGAGCCCTGGCGGGTCATCTCGGCGCATTCGCGGGTCTGCTGCAGGTTCTCCTGCATCATCCCCTTCCAGCGGCCCAGGGTGTGCTGGATCTGCTGGATGCTGCCCTGGATCTGCTCGGTTGCCTTGTGGGTGCGGGTCGACAGGGTACGCACCTCGTCGGCCACCACCGCAAAGCCGCGCCCCTGCTCGCCGGCCCGGGCCGCCTCGATGGCGGCGTTGAGCGCCAGCAGGTTGGTCTGGTCGGCGATGCCCTGGATCTCCCCCATCACGCTACCGATCCGCTCCGACTCGCTGGCCAGCTCCACCGCCGAGTTGAAGGCGAGCTCTGCCTGTCTGGCGAGCTGCTCGATGCGCTGCTCGGTCTGGGCCAGCTGTTTGTCCGTGTGCTGGCAGCGGCTGCGGGCCTCGCTGACCTGACCGTTGGAGTCCTGGATGTTGCGGGCAATCTCGTGGGCCGTGCTGGCCATCTGGGTCATGGCGGCGGCCATCTGCTGGGTCTGGGCATCCTGCTCGTTGATGTCGAGGCAGGCCTGATGGGAGGCCTGTTTCAGGTTGGTAGCCAGGGTCTGCAACGGATTGGTCGCATCGTTGACCCGACCCAGCACGGTGCGGATGCGGGCCTGCAGCATCTTGATATGAAAATCGGCGATGGCGCCGGGGCCGTCCCCTGAGTAGACCAGCCGGGTCAGGCTGTCGTATTCGCGACCGAGCTGCTGCAGATAGAGCGGCAGGGCGAAGAGCTCGCGCCAGTAGGCGCCGCCGATGAGCAGCAGGGGCAGCAACATCAGCAGGGCGGCCATCGGGCCCTGACTGCTGGCGGCCCAGCCCAGCAGGCTGAGCAGCAACAGCGCGAGCAGCGGCAGGCGGGCACGGGCGAGGGAGGGGAGGCGGCTGCTGGTGCCACGCTCCGCCTTGAGCAGGGCTTGGTAGGTCTGGCTGGCGATGCGCTTGAGCTGGGGATCCGGCTTGCAGCGCACCGACTGGTAGCCGCTGATCCGGTTGCCCTCGTAGATGGGGGTCACATAGGCATCGACCCAGTAGTAGCGGCCATCCTTGCAGCGGTTCTTCACCATGCCGCGCCAGGGTTTGCCCTCCTTGAGGCGGGCCCAGAGATCGGCGAAGGCGGCCTTGGGCATGTCGGGGTGGCGTACCAGGTTGTGATTGTGGCCGACCAGCTCCTCGACGGGGTAGCCGGCGATGCGGCAGAAGGCGGGGTTGGCGTAGGTGATCACCCCGCGCAGATCCGTGGTGGAAACCAGTTGTTCGTCGGCAGGAAACTCCACTTCGCTGTCCAGGGTATGGACGTCTCTGCGGGCCATAGGAATACGCTCCGATGTTCTTGTTGATAACTTTGTCGTTGTTATTGTGGCAGATCTGGAGGTGGCTGCAGGCTCGCGCCAGCAGGCGGCAGACCGGCTTCATAGGGGGCTGAATTTTGCCAACAATGGCGGATGAATGGTAGGGGCAAGTTGATGTTTTGTTGGCGAATCGTAAAAAAAAGGCGGCCATAGGGCCGCCAAGGAAAAAAGATAACACTACCTCTGTGGTACCCGGTAACGCACCTGAAGCTGGTCGAGGATCTGCAGCTGGCCCGGCAGACGGGCGGCGAAGTGCTCCCACGCCTTGCGGGCGGGGTCGCTCCAGGCCACCTCGGCGGTCGCCAGCATGCGCGGGAACAACATATAGTCGAGGCGATCGCGAGAGGTGATCAGCTCCGACCATAAGGGGCTCAGCACCCCCAGGATGTTATCGTTGGCATGGAAATCGGCTGGGGCCGGGTCACATGCGTAGACCTGCGCCAGATTGAGGGTGCCCGCCCAGTAGAGGCCGGGTTCATGGATGTCCTGGCTCCAGGCCAGATCCAGATAGAGGTGCTGGGCCGGTGCCATCACCACCGGATAACCCGCCGTCGCCGCATCGAGCCCGGCCTGGAAGCTGGTCCAGGCGAAGATGGTGGCGTCCCGGCTCACCTTGTCGCCGTGCAATATCTCCTCCCAGCCCAGCATCCGCTTGCCCTTGCCTGCCAGGTACTGCTGGCAGTGGCGCAGCAGGTGGCCCTGCAGCTCGCGGCAATCCTGATACCCCTGCTGCTTCATCAACTGCTGGCAGGCGGGGCTGTCGGTCCAGACCCCGACGGGCACCTCGTCCCCCCCCATGTGCACCAGCGGCCCCGGGAACAGTTCGCACACCTCGTCCATCACGGCTTCCAGGAAGCGGTAGGTGCCGGGCAGCGCCGGGTTGAGCACGTTGTCGTCAAAATATTGCACCGACAGGTAGCGGGAGCGGTCGGCTTCCTCCACCAGCAGCTCGGGCAGCGCCTTGATGGCGGCGTGGCAGTGACCCGGGATGTCTATTTCCGGAATGATGGTGATGCCGAGCCCGGCGCCGTAGGCCACCAGCTCGCGCACCTCGCTCTGGGTGTAGTAGCCGCCGTAGGGCTCGGGGCCACCGCTCAGCTGGGGCCCCACCGGCAGGGCGTGACCGCGCCAGGCGGCCAGCTCGGTCAGCTGGGGGAAGGCCTTGATCTCGAGTCGCCACCCCTCGTCATCGGTCAGGTGCCAGTGGAAGCGGTTGAACTTGTAGAGGCTCATCAGCTTGAGCAGGCGCTTGAGGGTGGCGAGGGAGTGAAAGTGGCGGGCACAGTCGAGAAAGATGCCGCGAAAACCGAAGCGCGGTGCATCGCTGAGCTCGATGCAGGGCAGGCTCTCGCCGTGCTGCAGATACCACTGGGCCAGGCTGACGAGGCCGTGGCGCCAGCCCGCCTCGCCGCTGGCGGCAATCACTATCTCCTCCGGGGTGATGGTCAACCGGTAGGCTTCGGGGCCCAGACCGCTTTCAACCAGCCGGATCTCGGCGTCGTGATCCTGCGCCAGCGCGAGCCCGGTCAGTTCGTTGAAGTGGGCCAGCAGCGGGCCGAGCAGGGGGCTCGGGCCGCTGACGTGGGCGCGCTCCGCCAGCCGGAAGTTGCCCTCCAGCAGCAACAGCCGATCCGGCTGGGGCACGATGCCGGCGAGGGGCTCCACTTCGGGCAGATCCGGTGCCGCAGCGGCGGATTGCGGCAGGCCCAGCTCCTCACCGGTCAGCTCCACCGGCATCAGCTGGGGACCGCCGCTGGCCTGGGGCAGGCTCAGAAAGAAGCCGCGCGGCATGTCGGAGAGGCGCTTTATGGGGGTGTTGCGACAGCAGAAGCTGAGCTCACTGGCCCCCGTTTGCGGGATCAAGACCTTGTAGCTGCCGCTCTGGCGCTCCAGCTCCCCCCCCTCTACCGAGCCGGGGTCGATGTGGCGGGCCAGGCAGAAGTGGAGTTTCCAGGGGGCATCCGGCAGTTGGCTCAGGCTGAAACGAAACCAGACGTCATCGCCATCGCGTCGGTCGACCTGGGTGTGGATCAGGGGTGCAGACATGAAAATTCCTCTGATGGAGTGAAGGGGACGAACAGCCAGACAGCGTCCTTGTGGTATTGGTCAACCCCGGCCGGGAGCCGCAGGGCTGACATGGGCACCCCCCGCAGCGGGCAGACCGGGGTCAGGCCCGCACTTTGGGGTGGGGTGGATGGGGGCAGGTTCAGGGATGCAGACACGGGTAGGCCTCCGAGCGGGCAAACAGGATGGCCCCCTCCAGCGCGTCGGCGCCGGGGCTGACCAGCGGCAGGTGTGCCAGACGGGGGGCGAGGCGCATGCCGATGCCGCCGAGCAGGGCTATCTGGTCGGCACCCAGCTGGCGCATCCCCTCCAGCAGGGTGGCCAGCTGCTGGCAGGTTTCATCCAGCAGCTGGCAGGCAAGCTCGTCGCCGTCGCTGGCGGCATCGAACACCCAGGGGGCGAAGCGGCCGTAGTCAGCCGGAATGGCGCGGGCGGCCCAGCGCACCACCTCGGCCTGATCCCGCTTGAAGTGATCGAGCAAGCGGATGGCCAGCGTGCTGGGGGGCAGGATGCCGTCGTGGCAGAGCAGGGATTGCTGGATGGCGCGCAGCCCCAGCCAGGCGCCGCTGCCCAGATCCGAGATGGGAAAACCGCGGCCGGAGCAGGTGTGCAGCTGGCCGTGGCGATAGATGAGTCCGGCCGAGCCGGTGCCGGCTATGAGGATGGCCCCCTCCTCGCCGCCAAAGGCGCCCAGGCAGGCACCGAAGGCGTCGGAGGTGAGCCGCACGCTCGCAAAGGGGAAGGGCATGGTCAGCATGGCGTGATAGCAGTCGGCCAGCTCGGCGGAGGCGAGTGCCAGCCCGACCCCCATCCGTTGCTGGGCATCCTCAGCCAGCCCGGCCTCGATACGGGCCTGCTCGATGGCGGCCAGCACGTTGCCGTGGGCGAGCGCGATGCCGAGCTCCAGATTGGAGCCGGCAGCGCGCCCCTCGCCGAGCAGCTTGCCGGCCCGATCCCGAATGCGGGCGCGGGTGTGGGTGCCGCCGCCATCGACACCGACCCAGTACTCAATCATGGGAACCTCCGAGGGCGCTCTGCCAGCTGATGGCCAGGGCGAACCAGGCGGCGTGGGGTATCCACTGCTCGCCCCAGCGCCAGTTCTGATCCAGCCGATCCTTGTACGCATCTGGAATGAATGCGATCTCCGCCTCGTCATCGAAGCCGGCGGTGATGCCGTTGCAGATCCCCCCCAGCGCATTGGGATAACCGGCGGTGTAGGTGGGGTTGTTGCTGCCATGACCCGCCAGCATGCAGGCGTTGAAGGGATTCCGCCCCAGGATCCAGTCGAGCTGGTGCTGACCGAAGGTGAGCAGCGGCTTGCATTGGCGCGGCAGCTGGGCAGCGGCGGCAAACGCCATGGCGGCGAGCGACGCCAGCCGTGCATTTTCCCCCTGCCACCAGTAACCCGACTCGTTGTGATGGGGCATAAAGAAGCTCACCCGAGGGGCCTCATCGACCCCCTTCACATACTGGCGGGCGAGGGTGAACGGGTTGCCGGGCCGGGCGCAAAGCGCCAGCTCGGCGGCCAGCGCCTGCTCGATGACGCGCTGGGCCGTCCCCTGGCGCGCCGGATCCGGCTCGATGGCGAGATACTCCAGCAGCGCCAGCACCGGCAGGCCCGCCTCGGCGGCGTGGTAGTAGGGGCGCGAGCCATCCTCGTTGGCCGACCAGTAGTGGCCGAGCTCAGGGTGAGGGCGCTGGCGGGCGCACAGCCTGTCGGCCCGCACTCTGGCCTCTGCCAGCCATTCGGGGCCCAAGGTGCGGGTCAGTTCGATGGCGGCCAGCAGGGCGCAGTAGTCGTCGATGATGTTCTCGACCCCGTCGTCCAGATAGGCGAGGTTGTGCTCACGCAGGTGCAGGTAGCCGCGGCGGGCCGCCTCGGCGTAACGGCTGGCATCAACGTCGCCGCTGACGCTCTCGCGGGCGGCGCGGGCGAGCGCCGCGATGGCCATGCCGCCCCCTTGTCGAAAACCTGCCTGCCAGCTGGTGGACTTGAGCCCCTGCTGGGTGGCATAGGCGCACAGCTCGCGCTGGGCGGGATCCTTGCTCCACTTGTCGAACAGAGTCATGTAGAAGAAGCCCGACTCATCCTGCATCCGGCAGAGGAAATCCGCGCCGTGCAGCGCCTCGTCGTTGAGCCGCTTGCAGAGGTTCACCCCGTCGATGTCCTGGCGCGGGGCCAAGAGCTCCCGGCACTTGAGCAGGGACCAGACCACCATGGGGGTCTGCTGGGGGTTGAGGTAGTTGGCGTAGGAGAGGTGGCTCAGGTACTTGCTCACATCCCCGCTGGCGTCATACCAGCCGCCGTGCACGTCTTTGTGCTGGTCGCTGCCAAACAGGCGGGCACTGCGGTCGGCCCGATCGAAGGCGCCGCTGGCGCGCTGCCCCTTGAAGTAGTGAATGAGGTCGGAGAGGCAGCGGCTGGCCAGCAGATCCTGGCCGATGGTGAAGGGAGCGGTGCGCACGATGCGCTCCTTGGTGCCCGTCTGGATGAGGGCCTCCAGCCGGTAGTGGCCCGGCTCTTTGACGGCGGAGAAGTCGGCGCGCCAGTAGTGGCGCCCCTGCCAGCCCTCGACCTGGCCGGCCGGCTGCAGCGGGACTTCCAGCAGGATGCGCTCGTCATCCTGGCGCAGCAGCCTGAGGTGGCCGCGGATATCGAGGTCGGTGTCGCTCTGCAACAGGGCGATCTTCTCCCCGTCGCACTGGTAACCCACCTGATTGATCAAGAGTTCCATCAACGTCTTACTCCTGTGGCTCGCCTGGCGTGGCAAGGCACATTGCGGGGCCCTGACGGCCCCGTTGCGAGGCGTGGCCGGACGCTGTGTCCGGCCGGTCTGTCATTGGTAGAGGTAGCAGCGCACGAAGTGGTTGTCGGCGAGCTTGCTGACGGGGGGCAGGGTCTCCTTGCAGCGGGGCATCGCCTGATTACAGCGCCCGGCAAACGGGCAGCCGCAGGATTCCGGCGTCCAGAGCGGGATCTCCCCCTTGCGGCCCCCCTCCAGCTCGGCGTGGATGCTCTTCTCGGGGTCCGGCACCGCCGAGATGAGCAGCTGAGTGTAGGGGTGCTGGGGGTGGTGCAGGATTTCGTCCACCTCGCCCCACTCCACCATGTGCCCCACGTACATCACCGCCAGATCTTCCGCCACGTAGCGGGCGGTGGCGATATCATGGGTGATGTAGAGCATGGAGACCCCGAGCTCATCCTTCATCTGCTCCATCAGGTTGAGGATGCCGATACGAATGGAGACGTCGAGCATGGAGGTGGGCTCGTCCGCCAGCACTACTTCGGCCTCCACCGCCAGGTTGCGGGCGATGTTGACCCGCTGGCGCTGGCCGCCGGAGAGCTGGTGCGGGTACTTGGCCGCGGTGGCCTTGGCGGGGGTGAGCCCCACCTTCTCCAGCAGGCCGTAGACCATGTCGGGCAGATCTTTCTTGTCGATCACCTTGCTGTGCAGCAGCAGGGGGCGGGCGATGTGGTGGTAAATGGTGTGGGTCGGGTTCAGTGAACCGAACGGGTCTTGCCACACCATCTGCACGCTCTGGCGGTAGTCGAGCAGGGCGGTGCCCTTGTTGAACTCCTCGAGGTCGCGGCCGCGATAGAGGATGCGGCCGCCGGAGAGCTTGTACATCTTGGCGATGATCTTGGCGATGGTGCTCTTGCCGGAGCCGGACTCCCCCACCACCGCCAGGGCACGGCCCCGGTGCAGGTTGAAGGTGATGTCCGAGAGGGCCCGCATCTTGCCGCTCTTGATGGCGTTGGAGTTGACGGGGAAGTCCTTGTAGAGGTGCTGGACTTCGATGATGGGGGCGTCGGTTTGGGCGATTTGCATGACAGACATCCTTAACAGCCAGCGGCCTTGTCCAGATAGATCAGGGGATCTTGTTGCTCATCCTGCGCCTCATAGAGGTGGCAGGCGGTTTGTTGGCCGGGGCGGATCTCGGCCAGTTTGGTGTACTGCTGGCGGCAGCGCTCGTGCACCCTGGCGCAGCGGGCCTGAAAGCGGCAGCCCACCGGCACCTCCAGCAGGTTGAGCGGGGTGCCCGGGATCCCTTCCAGCACGGTTTTTGGGCCGTGCAGAGGCGGGAAGGAGTTGCCGAGCCCCTTGGTATAGGGGTGCAGCGGCGCGGTCAGGATCGCCTTGGCCGGCGCCACCTCTACCAGTTCACCGGCATACATGATGCCGATGCGATCGCAGAACTCGACCATCAAGGAGAGGTCGTGGGTGATGAACAGGATGGAGAAGTTGAACTTCTCTTTCAGCGCATAGACCTTCTGCAGGATCTCCCGCTGCACCACCACGTCGAGCGCCGTGGTCGGCTCGTCCATGATGAGCAGCTCAGGGTTGAGCGCCATGGCGATGGCGATCACCAGCCGCTGGCGCATGCCGCCGGAGAACTGGTGCGGGTAGTCCTTGAGCCGGCTCGGGTGGATGTCGACGATGGCGAGCAGCTCCTGGGCGCGCTTGATCGCCTCGTAGCGGGTCAGCCCCGGGTTGTGGGCCAGCAGCACGTCGCAGAACTGCTCCTCCATCCGCAGCACGGGGTTCAGCGCATTCATGGCGGACTGGAACACCACCGACACCTGCTGCCAGCGGTAGGATCGCAGCCGCTCGTCACCGTAGTGGAGGATGTTCTCCCCCTTGAACAGGATCTCGCCGTCGCTGATGTAGGCGGGCGGCTTGTGCAGCCGCGCCACCGAGAAGGCGACGGTGGACTTGCCGCAGCCCGACTCGCCGGCCAGGCCGAACACTTCACCGGGG
Organism: Aeromonas sp. QDB34; assembly: GCF_027705405.1. NCBI lineage: Bacteria > Pseudomonadati > Pseudomonadota > Gammaproteobacteria > Aeromonadales > Aeromonadaceae > Aeromonas > Aeromonas sp. QDB34. The sequence continues at coordinate 114,157 of NZ_JAPDBT010000013.1, forward strand.
GCGATGTCGAAGCTGACCGAGTTGACGGCGCGCACGTCGCCGTTCTCGGTGATGTAGTCGACGCAGAGGTTGCGTACCGACAGCAGGGGTTGTTGCGATCTCATGCTGTCTTCTCCTGTACGGCCGGCACCGGCGTGGTGACGGGGGCGGCGAGTTTCTTCCAGCGATTGAGCCCCTTGTGGGAGCGCAGCTGCGGGTTGGCGATTTCATCGATGGCGAAGTTGAGTAGGGCTAGGCCGGCACCGAGCGTGGCGATGGCGAAGCAGGGGGCCAGGATCTCCCACCAGGCGCCGACCAGGATGGCGCTGGAGGTCTGGGCGTTGTAGAGCATGATGCCCCAGCTCACTACGGTGGGGTCGCCAAGGCCGAGGAACTCCAGGGTCGCCTCGGTGACGATGGCGTAGATGATGGAGCCGATGAAGCTCACCCCGATGATGGAGATGAGGTTGGGTAATATCTCCACCAGGATGATGCGCCAGGCCGGCTCGCCCAGCACCTCGGCGGCGATGACGAACTCTTTTTCGCGCAGCGCCAGGGTCTGGGCCCGGATGACGCGCGCGCCATAGGCCCAGGAGGTAAAGCCTATGATGAGCGCGATCACCGTCGGTGACGCCTCCCCGATAAAGCTCGCCAGCACCAGCAGCAAGGGGAGGTTGGGGATCACCAGCACCACGTTCATCAGGAAGGTGAGGCACTCGTCTATGACGCCGCCGAAGTAGCCGGCGGTGATGCCGACCGTGATGGCGAGGGCGCACACCAGAATGCCGGCACCGAAGCCCACCATCAGGGAGATGCGGGCGCCGTTGGTGAACTGGGCCCAGATGTCGTGACCCATGCGGGTGGTGCCCATCACGTACTCGGCACTGGGTGGCTGGTGCGGGCGGGAGACCCGTTTGGTCGGCTCGTAGCTGGCCAGCAGCGGGGCGAACAGCGCCATCAGCACGAAGCTGACCACGATGAAGAGGCCGCAGGCGGCCTTCTTGTTGCCCAGCAGGATTTTCAGAATAGTCGGCATGCGCATCTTATTTGCCTCCGGTACGCAGACGGGGATCCAGGAAGACGTAGAGCACGTCGGCCAGGAAGTTGAAGCTGAGCATGGTGATGGTCATGATGAGCAGCTGCCCCTGAATGAGCGGGTAGTCGCGGGCCAGAATGCCCTGATAGAGGGTCAGACCCAGTCCCGGGTAGTTGAAGATCACCTCGGTGATGAGGGATCCGCCGATGACGAAGCCCAGCGCCATGGAGAGGGCGGTGACGCTCGGCAAGATGGCGTTGCGGGCGCCGTAGTTGAAGATCACCCGGTTGCTGGAGAGCCCCTTGGCCTTGGCCATGGTGATGTAGTCCTCGCCCAGCAGGTTGATCATGTTGTTGCGCATGGTGATGAGAAAGCCCCCCACCTGCACCATGGCCAGGGTGCCCACCGGCATGATGGCGTGGGTCAGGATGCTCTTGATGTGCTCCCAGCCCCAGTCAGGCTTGATCTCCGGGCTGTAGGCGTAGCCGATGGGCAGCCACTCCAGGCTCACCCCGAACAGGAAGAGCGCCAGCAGCGAGATGACCACCGGCGGAATGGCCTGCATCACCAGGGTGAGCGGGGAGAGGAAGCTGTCCATGCGTCCGCCCCGGTGCCAGGCGGCAAAGATGCCGACGATGGAACCGATGGAGAAGCTCAGAATGGTGGAGGTGCCCACCAGGAACAGGGTCCAGCCGATGGCGCGGCCGAGCACGTCGGCGACCGGTTGGGGGTAGTAGCGCACCGAGGTGCCGAGATCCCAGGTGAAGACACTCTTCACATAGGTGAGAAATTGGGTGCCGATGGGGCCGTCCACGAAACCGAAGGTGGCCTTGAGGGCTTCCAGGGCGGCGGGTTCCATCATGGCGCCGGCCCGGGCAAACATGACGGAGACGGGATCCCCCGGCATGGCTCTGGGTAGCAGGAAGTTGATGGTGGCGGCCACCAGAAAGGCGACCAGATAGAAGGAGAAGCGTCTCAGTATGAATCCCATGATGATACCTTTTACTGCTGGTCCGCCCCGCGCCGGGCATAGTTACCCCAACCCCGGCAGAGCCGGGAAAAAGGGGGATGGGCGGGGAAGAGGGCCCCCCGCAGGGGGCCGGGATTGATTAGCTGTTCGGCTTGAGTGACAACACGTGCAGCAGACGCTCCGGGGTGTCCGGGTGAACCTGCGGCTTGGCGACCGGGTTGTCGGCACTGAACCAGCCGTGGAAACGCTTGGTGCTGTATTCGTACCAGGTCGGGTTGTTGAACACCGGGATGATGGTCTGGTTGGCACCGACCCTGTCCTGGATCTCGAACATGATCTCCTTCTGCTTGGCGGCATCGGCGGTCTGGGTAAAGTCGTCGATCAGCTTGTCCAGCGCCGGATCCTTGTAGCGGGGCGCCGCAAAGCGGTTGCCGCGCTCACCCATGTTGCGGGAGTGGAAGGCCGTCTCGAAGTACTTGTGTGGGTTGGCACCGGCAAAGTAACCCTGCAGAGCGACGTCGAAGTCACCGGTGATCAGGTTCTCGGTCCAGACGGTGGCTTCCGGGGTGGCTGTCTTGGCGTTCAGGCCCAGTGCCTGTAGCCCTTCCACGCCGATCTGGGCGGTGTTGACCCAGTCGGTCCAGCCGTTCGGTACCAGCACCTTGAACTCGATCTTCTGACAGGTGGGGGTGTCGAGGAACTTGTCGCCGTCACAATCCTTGTAGCCGGCCTGCTTCAGCAGGGCCTTGGCGCCTTCCAGATCGAACTTGTTGTACTTGCCGTACTTCTTGTCCACTTCCGGGTTGTTCCAGGAGTCAAAGGCTTTGCCGAGCCCTGACGGGTACTCGTTGACGGTCGGGTAGCCGTAGCCCGCGATATCCACCATGGACTGGCGATCCATCGCCATGGAGAAGGCGCGACGGAAGTTGATGTCGTTGAAGGCTTCGTGGTTGCCCGGTTTCTTGGCCTGGAAGTTGACGTTGAACGCCACCGTGCCGGAGGCCGGGAACCAGTACTTGTTGTTCTTCGGATCGTTGCCGACGTAGAGGCGCTCGATGTCCGGCACGAAGGAGCCGAACCAGTCCACGTCACCCTTCATCACGGCGGCCAGTACCTGGTCGTTGGTGGCCATCTGCGGCATGCGCAGGCAGTCGATGGAGAGGTTGGCGTTGTCCCAGTAGTGCGGGTTGCGGCACTGGGTGTAGAGCTGGGCGGAGAAGTTGTCCACTTCGGTGAAGGGACCGGTACCGACCGGCTTGTCGTTGGTGAAGGCGACCGGATCTTTCACCGACTTCCACTGGTGCTCAGGCACGATGGGTACCAGTACCAGATCGTTCACCACGTTGGTGTTGACGTCGGTCAGCTCGAACTTGACCTTGTTGGGGGCCAGCTTCTCGACGCTCTTGATCTGGGTCCAGATTGAGCGCTCGTCCAGCGCCTTGTTGGCCTTGACCAGATTGAAGGAGAACAGGATGTCATCGGCGGTAAAGGGCTGACCGTCCGACCACTTCACGCCGTCACGCAGATCGAAGGTGACGGACTTGAGGTCCTTGCTGAACTCGTAGTGGGTGGCCAGACGATAGACGGGTTTGCCACCCTGCATATCGTTGAAGATCACCAGCGGTTCATAGATGAAGTGACGGGTGGTGTGCAACAGACCCGCTTGCAGGAAGGGGTTGAAGTTCTTGACCCACGCGGTCTCCTGTTGTGCGACCAGGGTCAGCACCGTCTTGTTGTCGGCCGCCATGGCGTTGCCGGCAGCGCCGGCAAGCATCATGGTGCCCAGCATTACAGCAGTAGAGATTTTGGATACTTTGGCAAGCATATTATTTCCTTTCTTATTTATATTCCTTGTTTGGATTTGAGCACCGACTTCGCATGCTGGGGAGGTCGGCCCTCAATGTTGGCCAGGTTTTGCACCTTTGTAGTTGTGTCATCCAACGTCCCTAGCAAAGCAGAGTTAACAGGAAAACAACAACTGTTCAGATCGTCGATATCGTAAAAATCGACGCCCTCACGTCAATTTCGTCAAAACCGCTTTTAACTCGATTTAAATCATCAGGTTATGTTAATTGCTTTGGCGTAATAAGTCCCTGTCAATCGACCTTCCATGACAATTGTGTGAATTGGATCGGCTCTCGTTTTGACGTATGGCGAAGGCTTAATTCTGCACAAAAAAAAACCGCCCCGGCAAGTGTGAGCCAGGGCGCAGATTGGGCGGTGGATATCAGGGTTTGCGGTTGGCGAGCTGACGCAGGGTCTGGGCGCTGTGGTGCAGCTGCTGGCGCTGGGCCTCGTTGAGCGGGCCGTGATTGAGGACGTACTCGGCGGTGGCGACCACCGTCTTCCAGCGTGGCGCCTTGGGCAGGGTATCCAGGCTCAGGTACTTGTCGAGGGTACGGGTCTGCGGGCTGGAGCGGTCCATGTAGACCCGCCACAGCTTGCTCTTCTCGGCCAGCACTATCTTGCCCTTGCCGGTGCTCTGCTGCCAGGCATCCAGAGTGAGCCGCATGGTGTCCACCAGGGCGCGGCGCAGGGGCTCGTCATCCTGCTGGCGGATGAGGTCGTCGGCCAGCGAGCGGAACTCCCCGCCCAGCCGGCTCAGCTCGCCCAGCAGCTGGCCATCCTCGATGATGGCCTGGCGTGACAGGCTCTTGAGGGCGTTCTCCAGCGCCATCACCCGGTTCTCGTCCTGCCGCAGTTCGGTACTGAGGGTGAGGGCGAAGGCGGCCTGGCCCCCCAGGCTGATGGGCAGGGCGCGGGCATTGAGCTCGTCTTTCTGGCCGGCCACCAGAAACGCCAGCTGCTGCTCCCTCCGATCGTGCAGATCGGGCCACTGGCTGGTGAGCGGGCTGGCGAGCCAGTCGTCCAGCGGTTGCCCCTCCATGGCTTCCGGCTCTTGGCCCAGCAGGCGGGCCAGCGCCCGCGAGGCGAACAGCACTGTGCCCTGACCATCGATGAACACCATGGGGTCGGCCCCTTCGCCGAGCAGGGCCAGCAGCCGCTCCTGATCCTGATGCAGCTGCTCCTGCAGCAGCAGACGGTGCTCTATCTCCTGCTTGAGCAAGCGGTTCTCCACCAGAGATGCTCGCCCGGCGCAGGCTTCCAGCAGGGCCCTGACCCGGGCGAACAGCTCCTCCTTGCAGAAGGGTTTGACCAGATAGTCGTTGGCGCCGGCGTTGAAGCCCTCCTCGATGTCCTTGGGCTGGTTGAGGGCGGTGAGCAACAGTACCGGCAGCTTCTCCTTCGGGTGCTGCTGGCGCAGCCGGCGGCAGACGTCGAAACCGGAGAGGGTGGGCATCATCACATCCAGTAGGATGAGGTCGACCGGCTCCTGAGCCAGCTTGGCCAGCGCATCGTGGCCGTCGCTGCTGGGCAGGATGCGATAACCGCAGGGCTGCAGCAGGTGGCGCAGTATGTGCAAATTGATGGGCTCGTCGTCCACCACCAGGATGAGAGGGGCATCCTCGGGGGGAGGGGGGAGGTCATCGCTCTCCCAGTCCGGCAGGATCAGCGGCTGCTGGCGCACCAGCTGATGCTCTATCTGACGGCTGTCGAGGGTCAGGCTGCCCGCCTTGCCGCTGGCGAGCGGCAGGGTGAAGGCGAAGGTGGAGCCGACGCTCGGCTCGCTCTCCACGAACAGCTCGCCCCCCATCAGGTGCACCAGCTGGCGGGTGATGGAGAGGCCGAGACCGGCCCCCTGCTTGCTGACCTCCGGGCTCATCTGCACCAGCGGCTCGAAGATGTGCTCCAGGTGGTCCGGGGCTATGCCGATGCCGGTGTCGGTCACCTTGATGCGTAGGAAATTGCCCTCCACCAGGGCGCTCAGCACCACCTTGCCCTGCGGCGTGTACTTGATGGCGTTGCCCACCAGGTTGTAGAGCACCTGTTCGAGCCGCTGCTCGTCGGCCAGCACAGGCGGCAGCTCCACCGGGCTGATGTCCACCAGGGTGAGCGGTTTGGCCTGCACCAGGTGCTGGCAGAGATCCAGCACCAGCCTAATGACCCCCTTGGAGGAGACCGGCTGGGGGTGGATCTCCAGCTGGCCGTAGCGCATCTGGTGGTAGTCGAGCAGATCGTCCACCAGCCGGGCCAGGCCGTCGGCGCTCTTGATGATGAGCCCCAGCTGTTTTTGCTGCCCTTCGGTCAAGTCCTGCTGGCTGGCGAGCATGGATTCGGCCATCCCCTTGATGCCGTGAATGGGGGTGCGCAGCTCGTGGGAGGTGTTGGCCAGCAGTTCATCCTTGAGCTTGTCCGCCTGCTGCAGACTGAGGTTCTGCTTGTGGGTCAGCTTGACCTGCTGCTGCAGCTCCTGGGTCTGGCGCTCGATGAGTTCGATCTTGTCCTTCACCGAGCGCTGCATGTGGCGAAACGCCTGGGCGAGCCGGTCGATGTCATCGTCGGTACGTTCGATGGCGATGGGGTGATCCAGCGCACCGTCGGCCACCTGCTCGGCGGCGGCGGTGAGGGAGCGCAGCGGCGCCGTGATGGAGTGGGAGAGCCAGCGGGAGAAGAGGATCAGCAGCAGCAGGGAGCCGGCCCCCAGCAGGATCACCAGGGTCTCCAGCTGGCGGATGGGGCGATAGGCCTCGCTGGTGGAGATCTCGGCGATGAAGGCCCACTCGGTGTCGAATACCTTCACCTGGGTGTAGGCGGCCAGCACCTCGTCATCGTGATAGGAGCGAAACAGCCCGACCCCCTGCTCGCCGGAGAGTGCCTTGACCACCAGCGGGGTCTGCAGCGGCCGGAAGTTGGGGCGAAAGCTGTTCTCCACGCTGAATTCAGGCGCCAGCCAGGCGTTGGCCCGCATCCGCTTGTCCGGACCGATGAGGATGGTCTCGCCGGTCTCGCCCAGACCTTCCCGCTCCGCCATGATCTGGTTGAGCTTGTCAGGCAGCAGCTCGAAGATCACCACACCGCGCACATAGTCGTACTGCATAACGGGGGCCGCCATGTAGGCGACCACCTGGCCGGTCAGCTCGTTGCGGCCAAAATCGGTGAACTCGAAGATCTGCTGCGGCTTCTGGCCGCCGTCGAGGCGCCGCTTGATCTTGGCGAAGGTGCTGCCAAGTCCGCTCGACTGGTAGGGGCCGGAGAGCAGGTTGGTGGCGAAGTTGGCGTGCTTGGTTACCGAATAGACCACGTCGCCGTTGAGATCGATGAGAAAGATGTCGCTGTAGTTGGACTTGCGCACCATGTCGGCGTAGCCGCGGTGAAAGCGCTGGTGCACTCGGCCGTACATCTCGTCCGCCAGGATCAGGGCGCTGATGGAGGGTTCGATGTCGCTGGTGCTGTCGGGTTTTTGCAGCTGATCCCAGGAGCCCGGCACATAGCGGGCCTGGGCACGGGTGCGGGCCTCCTGCGGTGTGGTGCCGAGTTTCTCGAAGGCACCGGTGAAGCCATAGAAGCGACCGATACTGTTGCCGGCAAAATCCTGCTGGGAGAAGTTGATGATCTGCTCTTTGAGGTTGCCGAAATAGTCTTCCAGCTGGTTCTTCTTGATGTTGCGAACGGAAACCAGATGGTTGGAAGTCTGGGTGGTGAGATCCTTGCCGTGGCTATAGAGGAAAAACAGGGTGACGACCAGGAAGGGCACCATGGCTAGCATGAAAAATGCCAGCATCAGCTGCGGCCTGAGCCCACGGGGCTTGAAGATCCATTTCATCGGGTGATTTTCAATTGAGAATCCGGTTACTAACCGCAGCAAGTCTCTGACTAAAGGCTAATCATTTCAATGACTTTATCTCAAATTCGCCTGTGGGGTCACAGCCTGGTGCGGATTTTTTGGGCAAGCCGTCTAAACCCTGAGCAAACAGCACGGGAAAGGGGCCAAAGTGCGAAAAAAGGGTTGTGCCTGCGCTCGGGGTACGTATAATGCGCCTCGTTGTCAGGCAACTGGCAGCAAAGCAGTACAGGCGGGAATAGCTCAGTTGGTAGAGCACGACCTTGCCAAGGTCGGGGTCGCGAGTTCGAGTCTCGTTTCCCGCTCCAA
>NZ_JAPDBT010000014.1:0-109342 GCF_027705405.1 Aeromonas sp. QDB34
CGGTAGTTCAGTCGGTTAGAATACCGGCCTGTCACGCCGGGGGTCGCGGGTTCGAGTCCCGTCCGCTCCGCCACTAATTTGAAAGGCCTTCCCATTTGGGAAGGCCTTTTTGCTATCTGATTTTGGCGAATGAAATAAGGAAACAAAGGACCACAGACAGGGCTGCGACTTGCCACTGGCAACTCGGTCCCTTTCTGTGGTCCTTTGTGCTTGAGCCGGACTCTGTCCGTCTCCCCGTCCGCTCCGCCACTACTTAAGAAGCCCAGTCGAAAGACTGGGCTTTTTTTCGTTTGATTCCCTCAGTATTACCTCTCCCCCTCTTCTATATCCCGCTGATTTATCACGTCATGGGTGTTGTGCTTCAACCTTTTCCATCAGGGATGGGGTTCGGCATACAATGCGCTTTTGGTGTCGGATGGGAGTCCCCTATGTTTTGTCCGCGTTGTGGTTCCGGATCGCTGCAACAGCGCAGCGAGAAAGAGTTTGCCTGTGGCTGTGGTTTTCACTATTTCCAGAATGTGGCGTCGGCCGTGATGGTGGCGCTGTGCTGGCAGGACGAGCTGCTGGTCGCGGTGCGGGCCCGGGATCCCGGCCAGGGCTTGCTGGATCTGCCGGGCGGCTTCGTCGATCCAGGCGAATCGCTGGAGGAAGCCTTGGTAAGGGAGCTCAAGGAGGAACTGGGACTGGATCTGACGGGGGAGACGCCGCGCTACCTGGGCTCCTATGCCAACGTCTATCCCTATGACGAGGTGACCTATCACACCTGCGACACCGTCTTTCTGCTGGAGTTGGCAGACAAGCCTGCTGTGGTAGCGGCCGACGATGTGGCCGCCTGCGAGTGGCGCAAGCTGGCTGGCCTTGCCCCTGCCGAGTTTGCTTTCCGCTCTACCGGCGCTGCCATCAGTCAATTGCAGCGGCTGCGGGGCTAACCGATAGCAGTGATGGCAGGGCGGAGCAGCTAGCCCGGCAGGTGGAGGGTGACGATCAGGCCGCCCTCTTCACCGTTTCTGGCCTCGACCCGTCCACCCTGGGCCTGGATTGCCTTGCGGGTGATGGCGAGCCCCAGTCCATAACCCTTGCCTGCTGTAGGGGAGCCGATCCGCACGAAGGGATCGAAGATGCTGGAGAGCTTGCTCTCATCCACTCCCACTCCTTGATCCGCCACCTCGATGACAAACTCTGCTCCCTGCCGCTGCAGGGTCAGGCGGATGGTCTGGCCCGCTTGCGAGAAGCGCAGAGCATTGCGCAGCACGTTGTCGAGGGCCCGGCGGATCAGCTCCGCCTGCCCACAGACCGTGTATTCCCGGGTCTCATCCACCCAGGTTTTGATCTCGACGCCCATGTGCTGCGCCTCGTAGCGGGCGTCGCTCACCACGGCGTCGACCAGCCCCTGCAGATCGTAATACTCCTCGCCGTCCCGCTCGCCATGGCCGGCGCGGGTGAGGGTCAGCAGCTCGCCGATCATCTTGTCCATGCGCTGGGTCTCGAGCTGGATCCGCTCGAGGGACCCTTCGATCCTGGCCGGATCCTGCTGGGCGAGGCCGATGGCCAGCTGCAGCCTGGCAAGGGGGGAGCGCAGCTCGTGGGAGACGTCGTGCAGCAGCTGCTCGCGGCTCTCCACCAGCAGTTGCAGCCGCTCGGCCATGGCATCGAAGTCGCGGGCTGCATCGCTGATCTCGTCGTGGCGCCGCCGCATGGCGGGGTAGAGGCGCACTGCCAGATCCCCCTGTGAGAGGCGTTCGAATCCCTTCCGGAAGCGGTTCATGGGGCGGGTCAGGTGCCAGGCGAGCAGGGCGCTGAAGAAGAGACCGCCAAGCCCGCCGATCCACCACATGGGGGGCGGCATGTTGAGCCAGTTGCGGCGGGGCTGGGGTGGTGCCAGCAACTGCTGCAGGCCGTTACTGTTGTAGTCGAGCCGGTAGTGCCGGCCATCGGCTCCCAGCAGGATGCGGCCACCCTGTGTTGTGGATGGCTCTGCTGCGACCGCTTCAAGCTGCAGCAGCCTTCGCTCCCGGGCCGGCCAGCTGGCCTGCAGGGCCGCAACCGCAGCCGGTCCCTGCCGCTGCAACAAACTGGCGGCGGCTGCCAGCTGACGTTCGGCCAGCTGGTTGGCCATCCGCTGCTCTGGCGGCCCTTCGTGGCGATAGAGGCTGAAGGCCACCCACAGCAGCTGGCTCATCATGATGATGGTGAACCAGAAGCCGAACAGGATCTTCCAGAACAGGCGCCCCTTGAGGATCATGCCAGCCGGTATCCTATGCTGCGCACCGTCTCGATGCCGATGGCTTCTCCCGCCAGGGCCTGCAGCTTCTGGCGGATGTTGCAGATGTGCACGTCGACGCTGCGATCATAGGGCTCGCGCGGGCGGCCGAGCCCGTGCAGGGAGAGCTCATCCTTGCTGACCACCCGCTCTGGGGATCGCAGCAGCAGTTCCAGCAGGTTGAACTCGGTGGCGGTCAACTCCAGCGGCTGCGCCTGCCAGTGACACTGACGGCTGGCGGGGGAGAGCACCAGCTCGCCAAGGCGCAGGCCCTGCTCCTTGCCCGGATGGGCGGGGGCAGGCTCGACCCGGCGCAGCACGGCCCTCAGCCTGGCCACCAGTTCCCGCGGGTAGCAGGGCTTGGGCACATAGTCATCGGCTCCCATCTCCAGCCCGATCACCCGCTCGATGTTGTCTCCCTTGGCGGTGAGCATGATGACGGGGATCCGGCTGTCGCGGCGGATCTGGCGCAGCACCTCGCTGCCATTCAGATCAGGCAGCATGATGTCGAGCACCACGGCGGCATAGTTGCCGGAGAGGGCGTGCTGCACGCCGCTCTTGCCGGTCAGCACGTGGGTGGTGGCAAAGCCTTCGCCAGCCAGGTATTCGCTCAGCATGGTGCCAAGCTCCAGATCATCGTCCACCAGCAGGATCTTCATCGCTCTTCTCCGTCTCGGGTTGGCGCCATTTTCCCGTGTCCGTCCCCGCCTGACAGCTGCTTTTACGCAATCCTTACACTGCCCTGCAAGAGGCTTAACCGGACATTGGAGTAGATTGCCCGGGTCTGTTTCACCCTCTGTTTCAGCCAAGGATATCCGCGATGGCCCGTGCCCGTCTCCTCGTTGTTCGCCTGCTGCTGCCCGCCCTGGTGCTGGTCGGTGCTGGCTGGCTGTTGCTGCCTTCCACTGCCGCACCAACCGCCTCTTTCATCACGGTCCCGGTCGAGCGGCGGGATCTGGAGCAGTGCGTGCTGGCCGATGGCACCCTGCAGGCCCAGAAGCTGGTGAGCGTGGGGGCGCAGGTGTCGGGGCAGATCAAGGCGCTGCACGTGGCGCTGGGGGATGAGGTGAAGCAGGACGATCTGCTGGTCGAGATCGACGATCTCACCCAGCAGAACGCCCTCAAGGATGCCGAAGCCGCCCTCGACAACGTGCAGGCCCAGCTGGCCTCGCGCCGGGCAACTCTGCGCAACAACCAGCTGGCCTTCGAGCGCCAGCGCAAGGTGCTGGCCCGGGGATTGGGCAGCCAGGCCGACTACGACAGTGCGGAGGCGACCCTGACGGCTACCCGTGCCGACATCCGGGCGTTGACGGCGCAAGCGGTGCTGGCCCGCATCGCGGTGGACACCGCCAGAGTGAATCTGGGTTATACCCGCATCGTCTCCCCCATGGCGGGCACCATAGTGGCGATCCCGGTGGAGCAGGGGCAGACGGTCAACGCGGTGCAGAGTACCCCGACCATGGTCAAGGTGGCGCGGCTCGACACCATGACGGTGGAGGCGCAGATCTCGGAGGCGGACGTGATCAAGGTGAAGGCCGGCCTGCCCAGCTATTTCACCGTGCTGGGTGCGCCCGAGCAGCGCTACCAGGCCCGTCTACGCGCCATCGAGCCGGCCCCCGACACCATCAACGACGACACGACCAGCAGCAGTTCGACCAGCACGGCCGTCTACTACCATGGTCTGTTCGAGGTGGAAAATCCACACCGGGCCCTGCGTATCGGTATGACGGCCCAGGTGCACATAGTGCTGGCGACCGAGCGCAACGCCCTGGTGATCCCGGCCATCGCCCTGAGTGAGGGGCGGGTGCAGGTGGTGGATGGTGCGGGCCAGCCCCAATGGCGGCAGGTGAAGGTTGGCCTCAACAACAAGGTGGATGCCCAGATCCTGGCGGGGTTGACCGCCGGGGAGGCCGTGGTGGTTAGTCAGCTGACGGCCCAGAGCCAGCAGAGCGGGCGAATGGGCCCGCCGATGGGGATGTGATCATGAGGGAACCACTGCTGCAACTGAGCGGGATCCGCCGCCATTTTGGCGACGGGGAGCGGCGCGTCGAGGTGCTCAAGGGGATCGACCTGACCATAGTGCGAGGCGAGATGGTGGCCATCGTCGGCGCCTCCGGCTCCGGCAAATCGACCCTGCTCAATATTCTGGGCTGCCTGGATCAGCCGAGCGAGGGTAGTTATCGGGTAGCCGGACGGGAGACGGGCCGGCTGACGGCCGATGCGCTGGCGACCCTGCGCCGCGAGCACTTCGGCTTCATCTTTCAGCGCTACCACCTGCTGGGGGATCTCAGTGCCCGCGACAACGTGGCGCTGCCCGCCCTCTATGCCGGGTTGGCCGGCGATGTGCGCAAGGCGAGGGCGGAGAACCTGCTGCAGCGGCTCGGGCTCGGCAGCCGGCTCGACTACAAGCCGAGCCAGCTCTCCGGCGGCCAGCAGCAGCGTGTCAGCATTGCCCGCGCCCTCATCAACGGCGGTCAGGTGATCCTGGCGGACGAGCCGACCGGCGCCCTCGACAGCCAGAGCGGGGCCGAGGTGCTCGGCATCCTGGGCGCGCTCCATCGGCAGGGCCACACGCTGGTGCTGGTGACCCACGACATGGCGATCGCCGAACAGGCCGAGCGGATCATCGAGCTCAAAGACGGGGCGGTGGTGGCCGACCGTCGTCGCGAGCCGACACCGCGGTCCCCTGCGCCAACCACTCCCCGTGCCGACATCGGGGGATGCGGCGCTCTGGTCGGGCGGCTCGGCGCCGCCTTCAAGATGGCGCTGCTGGCCATGCGGGCCCAGCGCATGCGCACCTTCCTCACCATGCTCGGCATCATCATCGGCATCGCCGCCGTGGTGTCGGTGGTGGCGCTGGGGCGCGGCTCCCAGCAGCAGGTGCTGGCCAACATCAACGCCATGGGTACCAGCACCCTGGAGATCTTCCCCGGCAGCGGCTTCGGCGATCGGCGGGCCGAGGCGGTCCAGACCCTCAGGGTGGAGGATGCCGAGGCCCTCGCCGGGCTCGGCTATGTGCACAGCGTGACCCCCAGTCTGGCCACCAGCGTCACCCTGCGCCGGGGTAGCCAGGCGGTGCTGGGTTCGGTGAACGGGGTGGGGGAGCAGTTCTTCCAGGTGCGCGGCTATCGGTTGCTGCAGGGCATGCTGTTCGATGCCGCCAGTGTGACCGCTCTGGCGCAGGAGGTGGTGATCGACGAGAACAGCCTGGCGCGCCTGTTCGATGAGGGGGAGTCGCCGCTCGGTCAGGTGATCCTGCTGGGGAGCCTGCCGTGCCGGGTGATCGGGGTGGTGGCCCGCAACCAGAGCGGCTTTGGCAGCGACGAGAACCTCAACGTCTGGATCCCCCATACCACGGCCATGACGCGGATGCTGGGCCAGAGCTACCTGCGCAGCATCAGCGTGCGGGTGCAGGACGAGGTGGCGCTGGCCGCCGCCGAGGATGGCATCAATCGCTTGCTGCGTGAGCGGCACGGCGCTCAGGATTTCTTCGTGCTCAACACCGACAGCATCCGCCAGGCGATCACCAGCACCAATGCCACCCTGACCCTGCTGATCGCCATGATTGCGCTCATCTCCCTGGTGGTGGGCGGCATCGGGGTGATGAACATCATGCTGGTATCGGTGAGCGAGCGCACCCGCGAGATCGGCGTGCGGATGGCGGTGGGTGCCAGAACCGGCGACATGTTGCAGCAATTCTTGATCGAGGCGGTGCTGGTCTGCCTGCTGGGCGGGGTGGCCGGGGTGCTGCTCTCTCTGCTGGTCGGCGTCTTGTTCGAGCACTTCAGCAGCCAGTTCAGCCTGAGCTACTCTCTGGACGCCGTGCTGATGGCCTTCTTCTGCTCGAGCCTCATCGGCGTGCTGTTTGGCTTCTTCCCGGCGCGGCGGGCGGCGCGGATGGACCCCATCCACGCACTGGAGCGGGAGTAGGCACCCTCTTCGGCTTCGGCGCCCGCAGCGCCACCCCATTCGCCGGCGCTGCAGAGGGCTCATCCCGCCTCGGTGGCCTGGCGAGTTGGCCGGACGGCACCCTGTGCCAGTCCGGCAGCCTGAACCGTGTCATCGACGTGACACAGCCTGCTCTGCGCGGGTTTTCAACCGGGCTCCTGGCCCGGTTCTTTTTCTCATGCGAAAAAAAGGCGCCACCCGAGGGGGACGCCTGAAAGGTCAAACCTTGCGGTTTGCGGACCAACGGAACCAAGATTTCACACACATCACACTCTCAGCACTTCTGGCAGGCTCAGCCCTGCCACTTGCCTCCTTCCACTATCACGTCGTTGGGATCGGTATCGGCGCTCAGTTTGTCGCGCACATACTGGTCGTAGAGTTTCAGCAGGTACTTCTCTTCTCCCAGCTTGGCGAGGCGGTCGTTGACCCAGTCACGCAGCTCGATATTGCCCTTCTTCACCGCCGGCGCGATGGGGTCTTCCGATCCCAGCTTCTCGGGCAGCACCCGATAGCCCGGGTTCTCCTTGGCCCAGCTGAACAGTACCAGGTTGTCCTGGGCATAGGCGTCGCCACGGCCCTGGGCCAGTGCCTGCAGGGATTCGGTGTTCTTCTCGAACTTGAGCACCTTCCAGTCCGGGTGGTTGCGGGTCAGCCAGATGTCGGCCGTGGTGCCGGTGGTGACGATCAGGGTCTTGCTGGCCAGATCATCCAGTTGCTTGGCCGGGCTCCCTTGCGGCACCAGTACCTGCACCGCCACTCGCAGGTTCGGGTTGGTGAAGTCCACCACCTGCCGCCGCTCCGGGGTGACCGTCATGTTGGCGAGGATCAGGTCCACCTTGTCGCTCTGCAGGAAGGGGATGCGACTGGCGGGCTCCACCGCCACGAACTCGACCTTGTTCTCGTCCCCCAGCAGATCCTTGGCGAAACGGCGACCGAGGTCGGTGTCAAAGCCGACGTAGTTACCCTTCTCGTCCACATAGCCGAAGGGGGGCTTGTCGGTGAAGACGCCGACGATGAGCTTGTCACGCGCCTTGATCTTGTCGAGGGAACCGTCTGCCGCATGGGCGGCGCCGCTGGCGAGACCCAGTCCCAACAGGGCACTGAACAGAACCGAGGTGATTTTTTTCATGCTGACTCCTTTCGTTTGATGACATTGGTATAAGAAAACTTGGCGAGGAACTGGCGGGCACGCTGGCTGCGCGGGTTCTCGAAAAATTGATGGGGGGCGGCCTGCTCCAGAATGTGGCCGCCGTCCATGAAGACGATGCGATCCGCCACCGCCTGGGCGAACGCCAGCTCGTGGGTGACGATGAGCAGGGTCATGCCGCTGCCGGCGAGATCCCGGATCACCTCCAGCACCTCCTGCACCATCTCGGGATCCAGCGCAGCGGTCACCTCGT
The DNA here is from genome assembly GCF_027705405.1 of Aeromonas sp. QDB34. Classification (NCBI taxonomy): domain Bacteria; kingdom Pseudomonadati; phylum Pseudomonadota; class Gammaproteobacteria; order Aeromonadales; family Aeromonadaceae; genus Aeromonas; species Aeromonas sp. QDB34. The sequence goes on from NZ_JAPDBT010000014.1 coordinate 7,609, forward strand.
CAAACAGCATCACCTGCGGGTTCATGCACAGCGCCCGCACGATGGCGATGCGCTGCTGCTGGCCGCCGGAGAGCTGGCGCGGATAGTCGTGGCGCCGCTCCCACAGGCCGATGCGGGTCAGCAGTTGTTCTGCCTGCAGCAGGGCCTCCTGCCGCTCCCGTTTCTGCACCTGCACAGGGCCGAGCAGAACGTTCTCCAGCACTGTCAGGTTGGGGAAGAGGTGATAGCTCTGGAACACCATGCCGATGCGCTGGCGCAGCCGCTGCCAGTCGGTGGCACCATCCAGCCTCTGCCCGTCGAAGCGGATCTCGCCCCCCTGAATGGGTTCGAGCCCGTTGAGGGTGCGCAGCAAGGTGCTCTTGCCGCAGCCGCTCGGCCCCAGGATGACGATCACTTCCCCGGCGTGCACCGTGAGGCTGACCTCGTCCAGTACCCGGTTTTGGCCGAATTGTTTGCTGACAGCATTGAGCTCAAGCAGAGGTGTCATACCGCATTACCCCATTGTTGCTCCAGCCGGCGCGAGGCGAGCGAGAGCGGATAGCAGACCAGAAAAAAGAACAGGAACAGCAGACCGTAGATGAGCAACGAGCCATAGGTGCGCTCGATGATCTGCTGGCCCACCTTGATCACCTCCACCACCCCGATGAGCACCGCCAGCGAGCTGGTCTTGATGATGCGGGTGTAGATGTTGATGGTCGGTGGCGTCAGCCGTTGCAGCGCCTGGGGCAGCAACACGTGGCGATAGAGCTGCCAGCGGGAGAGCCCGAGCGCCAGGCCGGCCTCCTGTTGACCACGAGCCAGGGATCCCAGGCCGCCGCGCACCACCTCCCCCACCTCGCTGGCGCCCCAGAGGGCGAGCATCAGCACGGCGCACCAGAAGGCCGGAATATCGAGGCCGAAGAAGATCGGCAACCCGAAGAAAAAGAGATAGAGCCACACCAGCACCGGCACCACCCGAAACAGCTCGAGATAAAGCCGCAGCAGCCCCCGAACCAACCGACCGCCCTGTTGTGCCAGCACGCCGTAAGCGACGCCGCCCAGGGTGGCGAACAGGATGGCGAGCAGCGAGATGGCAAGGGTTTGACCCGCGCCCACCGCCAGCAGCGGCAGCGCCTGCGTCAGCTGCTCAGTGACCGGACTGGCCATATTGATCCCTCCTTTCCTCAGCATTGGTGGCGAGTGATAGCGGTAGCAGGACGATCAATGCCTGTATCAGTTGCTCAGTGACCGAACTGACCATGTTGCAGCCTCCTTTCAACGACGCGCAGGGCAAGGGACAGCGGCAGAAAGATCAGCACGCACATCAAGGTCAGCACCGCCAGCATCTCGTAGGTCTTGTAGTAGAGGGCGATGTAGTTCTTGGTGGTGTAGAGCAGCTCCGGTACCGCCACCGCCGAGGCCACCGTGGTTTCTTTGAGCAGAAAGATGAAGTTGGCAAACAGCGCCGGCAGGCTGGCGAGCCAGGCCTGGGGCAGCTGGACGTGGCGCAGCAGTTGCCAGCGGGAGAGGCCGATGGCTCGCCCCGCCTCCAGCTGGCTGGGGGGGACCGCCTGAATGCCCGCCCGCAGCGCCTCGGTCAGGTAGCCGCCACCAAGGAAGGTCATGGCGATCACCGCCGTGGCAAAGCCCGACAGCGACAGGCCGAGCGCCGGCAGCCCGAAGTAGAGAAAGAACAGCTGGATCAAGAGCGGCGTGTTGCGGGCCAGCTCCACATAGGCGCGGATCACCCCGTTCAGCCAGGGCTTGTGCAGGCTTTGCAGCGTCACATTGAGCAGCGCCACGGCAAGCGAGGTGAGGATCACGATGGCGCCGAGCTGCAGGGTGACCCAGACCGATTGGCCGAACGCCGGCAGGGTGGTGAGAACAAAGGACCAGTCGAAGCTCATGTCGGGATCCTCCCGTCGCGGCGCAGCCGCTGGGGCACGACCGTGATGGCGTCCGGGTACTTGATGCCGGCGCCGGTGTTGAGCACCACCACCCGCTCGCCCCCCTGGATCCAGCCCGCTTCCCGCAGCTGGCGGGCGGCGGCGAAGGCGGCGGCCCCTTCCGGGCAGACGAAGCAGCCCTCCTGAGAGGCGAGTTGACGCAGCTCGCGCTGGATGGCGCCATCTTCCACCGCGACTGCGCAACCCTCGGTGCGATAGAGGGCGTCCAGTACCAGAAAATCCCCCAGCGCCTTGGGCACGTTGATGCCGAACGCCAGGGTCTGGGAGTCGGGCCAGAAGCGCGACTCGCGCTCCCCCTGCTGCCAGGCCTGGACGATGGGCGCGCAGCCGCTCGCCTGCACCGCCACCAGGCGCGGCAGTGGCCCCTGCACCCAGCCCAGCTCCTGCAATTCCCGCAGCGCCTTGTAGATGCCGATGAGGCCGACGCCGCCGCCGGTGGGGTAGAGGATGACGTCCGGCAGAGTCCAGCCGAGCTGCTCGGCGATTTCAAACCCCATGGTCTTCTTGCCCTCGATGCGATAGGGCTCCTTGAGGGTGGAGGCATCGAACAGCCCCTGCTGCGCCACCGCCTCGGCCACCTGGCGACCGGCATCGCTGATGAGGCCGTCCACCAGATAGAGGCGGGCACCGGCCAGGGCGCTCTCCAGCCGGGTGATGGTGGGGGCCGCCTGCGGCTGGACTATGGTGCTGCGCAAGCCGGCGCGGGCGCCGTAGAGTGCCCAGGCCGCGCCGGCGTTGCCGTTGGTGGGCATGGCGAAGTGGGTGACGCCGAGTTCGCGGGCGCGGGAGACGCCGACCGCGGCACCGCGGGCCTTGAAGGAGCCGGTGGGGGTGAGGCTCTCATCCTTCATCCAGAGATCCGGAATGCCGACCTGCTTGCCGAGACGCGGCAGCGGCAGCAGCGGGGTGAAGCCTTCCCCCAGGGTGACCACCTGGGCGGGGTCGCGCACCGGCAGCAGCTCGTGGTAGCGCCACAGGCTGGCGGGGCGCCCCAGCCGGGCGGCCGGATGCCAGGCCTGCTTCAGGGCCTCGAGGTCGTAACTGGCCAGCAAGGGGGCGCCGACCGGGCTCAGCTGCTGGGGCTGATCGGCATCCACAATCTCGCCGGTCTTGCTGCAACGCAGATGTGATAGGTAGCTGTACGGCATGCTTTATCCTGAATGAGTCGAGATGGTCAGTCGCTTATTCCATCCTGTGACCCAAGTGCCGGATAACAAACAAAATAAACTGGCAAACCTAAGCGAAAAAATTCATATGACTCCGATTGTTCAGGGTTGTGGCGGTTTCCTGCTCATGTCGCGTGGTCACCCGCTGGGGGGTTGGGCCGTCCGGCACTCTTTGCTAACCTGCCCGCTTCACCCGAAATCGCAGGGAGCCGCATCGATGCGAGCCATTGTCAGCCTGCTGGCCCTGTCACTGCTGTGTGCATGCAGTGGCCAGTCAACCAAAGAGGATGCCATGTCAGGGAAAGCGCGCCTTCACTACCCCGTCACCCGCCAGGGTGAGCAGGTGGATCACTACTTCGGCCAGGCCGTGGCCGACCCCTATCGCTGGCTGGAGGATGATCGCAGCCCCGAGACTGAGGCCTGGGTCAAGGCCCAGAACGCCGTGACCCGGGACTACCTGGCACAGATCCCGTATCGCGCCGCCATCAAGGAGAAGCTCGCCTCTTCCTGGAACTACGCCAAGGAGGGGGCGCCGTTTCGCGAGGGGCGCTACCACTACTTCTTCAAGAACGACGGCCTGCAGAACCAGAACGTGCTGTGGCGCCAGCAGGAGGGCAAGCCGGCCGAGGTGTTCCTCGATCCCAATACCCTCAGCCCCGACGGCACCACGGCGCTGGATCAGCTGAGCTTCTCCCGCGATGGCCGCATCCTGGCCTACTCCTTGTCGCTGGCGGGCAGCGACTGGCGCGAGATCCACCTGATGGACGTGGAGAGCAAACAGCCGCTGGAGGCGCCCCTCAAGGATGTGAAGTTCAGCGGTATCAGCTGGCTCGGCAACGAGGGCTTCTTCTACTCGAGCTACGACAAGCCCGACGGCAGCGAGCTGTCGGCCAAGACCGATCAGCACAAGGTCTATTTCCACCGGCTCGGCACGGCGCAGGAGGATGACCGGCTGGTGTTCGGCGCCATCCCGGCCCAGCACCACCGCTACGTGGGGGCGACTGTCACCGAAGATGACCGCTTCCTGCTCATCTCGGCGGCGAACTCCACCTCCGGAAACCGCCTCTATGTGAAGGATCTGAGCCAGGAGAACGCGCCGCTGCTGACGGTGCAGGGGGATCTGGATGCGGACGTGAGCCTGGTGGACAACCAGGGCAGCACGCTTTATTTGCTGACCAACCGGGACGCTCCCAACCGCCGGCTGGTGACGGTGGATGCCGCCAACCCGGGTCCGGCCAGCTGGCGGGATCTCATCCCCGAGCGCCAGCAGGTGCTGACGGTGCACAGCGGCAGCGGCTATCTGTTCGCCGAATACATGGTGGATGCCACCGCCCGGGTCGAGCAGTTCGACTACGAAGGCAAGCGGGTGCGCGAGGTGGCGCTGCCCGGCCTTGGCAGCGTCAGCGGCTTCAACGGCAAGCACGATGATCCCGCGCTCTATTTCGGTTTCGAGAACTATGCCCAGCCGCCCACCCTCTACCGGTTCGAGCCAAAGAGCGGTGCCATCAGCCTCTATCGCGCCTCGGCGGCGCCGTTCAAGCCAGCGGATTACGTCTCCGAGCAGCGCTTCTACCAGAGCAAGGACGGCACCCGGGTGCCACTCATCATCAGCTACCGCAAGGGGCTGAAACTCGATGGCAGCAACCCGACCATCCTCTACGGCTACGGCGGTTTCGACGTGAGCCTGACCCCGAGCTTCAGCGTGTCGGTGGCCAACTGGCTGGATCTGGGGGGCGTCTATGCGGTGGCCAACCTGCGCGGGGGCGGCGAGTACGGCCAGGCCTGGCACCTGGCGGGCACCAAGATGAACAAGCAGAACGTGTTCGACGACTTCATCGCGGCGGCCGAGTACCTCAAGGCCGAGGGCTACACTCGCACCGATCGGCTGGCGATCCGCGGTGGCTCCAACGGCGGTCTGCTGGTGGGGGCTGTGATGACCCAGCGGCCGGATCTGATGCGGGTCGCCCTGCCGGCGGTGGGGGTGCTCGACATGCTGCGCTACCACAGCTTCACCGCCGGGGCGGGCTGGGCCTATGACTACGGTACCAGCGCCGACAGCGAGGCGATGTTCGACTACCTGAAGGGCTACTCGCCGCTGCACAACGTCCGACCCGGGGTCAGCTACCCCTCGACCCTGGTGACCACGGCGGATCACGACGATCGGGTGGTGCCGGCCCACTCCTTCAAGTTTGCCGCCACTCTGCAGGCCGACAATGGCGGCCCCCATCCCCAGCTCATCCGCATCGAGACCAATGCCGGGCACGGGGCGGGCACGCCGGTGGCGAAACTGATCGAGCAGAGTGCGGACATCTATGCCTTCACCCTGTACGAGATGGGTTATCAGCAGTTGCCGCGTCAGCCTTGATCCGGGTGAGACGGGCGCCAGCCATCCACTATCATCAGGGCCCTGCGGGGCCCTTTTCATTGCCGCGCGTTGGAGGGCCTGCGCTGGCAGCACTGGCTGCGACCATCCCTGTCTCGCCGCTGGCCCGTTTTGGCAGACGGGCCCCATCTGTCATCCCCCCGGTGGTATAGTCAGCAACAAGATCCGCATTCAAGGAGTCCATCGTGAAGAAGATCATCTACATCCTGCTGGGACTGGCGCTGGCGGCCGTGGTGGCCATCGCCGCCCTGGTGTCCCTCATCGATCCCAATCAGTTCAAGCCCCAGCTGGTGGAACAGGTGCGCAAGAGCACCGGCCGCGAGCTGGTGATACAAGGGGATATCGGCTGGCGTTTCTGGCCAAGCCTCGGCCTTTCCCTCGAGCAGGTGGCACTGCGCAACCCTGCCGGCTTTGCCGAGCCCGATCTGGTGCGCTTCACGCGCGGGGAGGCCTCGGTGGGCCTGTTGCCGCTGCTCTCCCACAAGCTTGAGATCGGCAAGGTGACCCTGAGCGGCGCCCATCTGTTTATCCAGACCAAGGCTGACGGCAGCTCCAACCTGAGGGATCTGCTCAAGGCCTCCGCCGAGCCCAGGGGGGAGGCAACGACCTCCGAGCCTGCTGCAACGACGCCCCCGCCCGCCAGTGACAAGCAGCCCTGGCAGATCAGCCTGCGAGGGGTGGAGCTGCAACAGGCCAGCGCCCTGCTGCAGGACGATCGCAGCGGCACCGTCTCCCGCCTCGAACAGCTGGACCTGAACCTGGGCCAGCTGGCCGTGGATCAGTGGGTGCCGGTGACCCTGGCCGCCAAGGGGGCCCAGGGTGAGCTGGCGTTTGATCTCAAGGGGTCGGCCCAGCTCAAGCTGGCGTCCGATGCCAGCCGCAGTGAGCTGAAAGATGTCGCACTGGCGGGGAGCCTGAGCGAACCGACCCAGCGGCTGGATGCCTTCTCTCTCAAGGCCGACCGGCTGGCGCTGGGGCAGTGGAGCAGCCTCACCCTCAGTCTGCAAGGGGCACAGGGGGCGGCGGACAAGCCGACCCTGGCCGGGACGCTGGAGGGGACCCTCAAGGCGCGCCTCGACGAGAACCGGCAACTGCTGGAGCTGTCGGATGCCGTGCTGGCCGCCAAGCTGAGCTGCGATGCCCTGCCGCGCCCACAGATGCAGGTGAAGCTGGCGGGCTTTGCCCGCGCCGAGCTGGACAAGCAGGCCGTCACCCTCAGCAACCTGGTGATGGGGGTGGATGAGGCTCTGCTGAGCGGCAACGGCAGCGTGCAGCTGGGCGCCGTGCCCAAGGTGGCGTTCGACCTCAAGGGGGAGAAGCTGGATCTCGACAGTTGGCTCGGTCAGCCGGCCAAGGCTGCACCTGCGACCGCCACCTCAGGCGCTGCAGCGCCGGCCGGGGCGCCGGCACAGACCACCGCGCCCGCCGCCAAGGCGCTCTCAACGCAAGAGCCCGACCTGACCGCCCTCAAGGCGGTGGACCTGGCTGGCCGACTGCAACTGGGCAGTTTGCGATTGAAGGGACTGGATCTGAGCGCCGTCGACCTGCAGCTCGCCCTAGCCGGTGGCCAGCTCACCCTCAAGCAGTTCAGTGCCGGGGTGGCCGGCGGTCAGGTGACGGCCAGCGGCGTGCTCGATGCCCGTCAGCAGCCGGCCCGCTATCAGGTGCACAAGCGGGTACATGGGGTCGATGTGCGGCCGCTGCTGCAGTCCCTGGCCCAGACCGACCTGCTGGAAGGCAAGGGGGATCTGGAGGTCGAGGCGCAGGGCTCAGGACTCTCCGAGCAGGCGCTGCGCAGCCGGATGCAGGGCAAGGTGAGCCTCAGACTGAGCGATGGTGCCCTGCACGGCATCAATCTGGCGGAGATGATCCGTGAGGCGCGGGCCACCCTGACCGGCAAGGGGGCGGATCAGGTGAAGGAGGTGCGCAAGACCGATTTCAGCGCCCTCACCGCCAGCTTCCTGATTGCCGACGGGGTTGCCAGGAGCGACGACATCCAGCTGTTTGCCCCCGCCCTGCGGGTGAAGGGGCAGGGCCAGACCGCCCTGATGCCGGAGACCCTCGACTTCCTGTTCCTCACCTCCGTGGTGGAGAGCAGCAAGGGGCAGGGGGGCAAGAGCGTGGACGAGCTCAAGGACATCACCATACCGGTGCGCATCGGCGGCTACTGGCAGGCGCCGAGCTACCGGCTAGACGTGAAGGAATTGCTCAGCAACAACAAGCTGTTGGAGGAGAAGGCCCGCAAGGAGGCCGAGCGCGGCCTCAAGAAGCTGCTGGGTGACAAGGCCGACAACGAAGGGGTGAAGGGGGTGGCCGATCAGCTGCTCAAGGGCTTGTTCAAGTAGCCCCGGCCTTTCGCGTTATCGCCATACAGAGCCCGCCCCGTGCGGGCTCTGTGCATTGTGGGTCGCTGCCTGGCAAGGTGTCTAAGCGGGATGCTGCCGGCGCCGGTAGCAAAAGAGAGGGGTGTTTGGGCCGGACAAAGATGGTATCACTGTGGTTTTACCAAGGAGCAGATGAATGAGTCGAAGTGAAATCGCAAGAGAGGTATCCCATCCGGACTGGCCGCTGGTCTGGCAGATCTACGGCAGCAGCTTTCCCCGCTACGAACAGCGCCAGCCGCAGCATCAACAGCTCAAGATGGGAGACTCGCGCTTTCACTGTCAGCTCTTTTATCAGGGCGAGCAGCTGCTCGGCTTTATCTTCTGGTGGGACTGCGGCGAACAGATCTACATCGAACACCTGGCCATCAACCCGGCCCTGCGCGGCCAGAACCACGGCTCACGCCTGCTTGCCGCCTTCTGCGAAACGGCGGGGCGCCCGGTCATCCTGGAGATAGACCCGCCAGAGGACGAGATCGCCCTGCGCCGGCTGCGCTTCTATCAGTCGCTGGGTTTTTGCCTGAGCGAGCATGACCATGTGCACCCGCCTTATCAGCCGGATCATCAAGGCCATGCGCTGCGGGTGCTGAGCTATCCGGCCCCGCTCGATGAGCAGGGTTATCGGCGTTTCAACAAGGTGCTGGTGGAGACTGTGATGGATCACGGCCCGGCCTGACGCGGTTGCCATCCATCTCGCAATGCCACCATGCGCCACACGACCAGGAGGGTCCATGAACAAACGGGTGCTGATCACCGGCGGCGGCAGTGGCATTGGCGCCGCCACCGCCCGCCATCTGGCGGGGCAGGGCTATCATCTGTGCCTCAACTATCGCCATGACAAGGCCAGTGCCGAGGCGCTGGTGGCCGAGATCCTGGCCCACCATCCGGTCCGCTGCATCGCGGTGCAGGCCGATGTCGGGGTGGAGGCCGAGGTGGTGCGTCTGTTCGAGGAGATGGACGCGCGGCTTGGCCCCGTCACTCATCTGGTCAACAACGCCGGCAGGTTGCAGCCGCAGATGCGGGTGCTGGAGATGAGCGCCGAGCGCATCAACCAGACCCTGACCACCAATGTCACCAGCTGCTTTCTCTGCTGCCGCGAGGCGGTGCGCCGGATGACGGCGGGGGGCGCCATCGTCAATGTCTCCTCGGCCGCCGCCCGGCTGGGTTCGGCGGGGGAGTACGTGGACTATGCCGCCGCCAAGGGGGCCGTCGACGTGCTGACCAGGGGGCTGTCGCTGGAGGTGGCGGCCCAGGGGATCCGGGTCAACGGGGTGCGTCCGGGTTTTATCTACACCGACATGCACGCCGACGGCGGCGAGCCCGGTCGGGTCGACCGGGTGAAGGGGCAGATCCCGCTGCAACGGGGCGGTCAGCCGGCCGAGGTGGCTGCCGCCATCGCCTGGCTGCTGTCTGACGAGGCCTCCTACGTCACCGGCACCTTCATCGACGTGGCCGGCGGGCGCTGACCCCGACCCGATGATAGATACAACAAGGGGCGCCTCGGCGCCCCTTCGGTTTATTCCCCCAGCAGCTGTTGCCAGACCGCCAGCACATGGCCGCGCTCCGGCAGCAGCCTGTCGTCGCCCACCTTGCGGGAGACCTCGGAGAGGTTGAGGCGATGGCCGAGGTTGCGGATCTCCAGATAAGCATGCTTGAGCCCCTCTGCCTGCTCCAGCGTGAGCACCCCCGCCAGCACGCACTCATCGAAGATGCGCACGTTATCGGACCAGCGGGTGAGCGCCTCGGGTTCACCGCAGGCATGGGCCAGCACTAGGTACTGGGCGATGAATTCGATGTCCACCATGCCGCCGGGGGACTGCTTGAGGTCGAACTCGCCGGCACCCGCCTTGAGCAGGTGATCCCGCATCTTGTGGCGCATCTCGCGCACCTCGCGAGCTAGGGTCGGCAGGTCGCGCTCCTTGGCCAGCACGGCGCGGCGGATGCGGGCAAACTCGGCGATCACCGCCTCATCGCCATAGATGGGACGGGCCCGCACCAGCGCCTGATGCTCCCAGGTCCAGGCCTCGTTTTGCTGATACAGCTCGTAGGCCGACAGCGACGAGACCAGCAGGCCTGAGTCGCCGGAGGGGCGCAGCCGCATGTCGATCTCGTAGAGAATGCCGGAAGGGGTGCGGGTGCTGAACAGATGCAGGATCCGCTGGGCGAGGCGCAGGTAGAACTGGCGGCTGTCGATGGGTTTGCGACCATCTGTGTAGCTGTTGGGGTCACCGCCGTGCAGGAACACCAGATCCAGATCCGAGCCGTAACCCAGCTCGATGCCGCCCAGCTTGCCATAGGCCACCACCGCAAAGCCGCGCTGGCCGCTGGTTGCCACCTCGGGCGGCACTCCGTAGCGCTCGCTCATCTGGGCCCACGCCTGATTGACCACCTCCTCGGTGATCGCCTCCGCCAGCCAGGTGAGGTGGTCGCTCACCTTCATCAGCGGCAGGGCGCCGGCGATATCGGCCGCCACGATGCGCAGCAGTTGCACCTGCTTGAACTGACGCAGCGCCTCCATCTGCTGCTCCACATCCTCTTCGGGGATGCGCAGCAGGAACTGGCGCAGCTGGGGTTTGTACTGATCGAGCGGAGTGGGGTGATAGAGGTGCTGGGGATCGAGCAGCTCGTCCAGCAAAATCGGGTAGCGGGCCAGCTGCTCGCTCACCAGATGGCTGGCGTCGCACAGCCGCACCAGCTGGCGCAGGGCGCCCGGGTTCTCCGCCAGTAGTTGCAGATAGGCGCTGCGGGTGAAGATGCGGGTCAGCAGCTCGCACACCCGCTCGAACAGCCGGGCGGGCTGCTCGCTGGCGACCACCAGTCGCAGCAGCTCCGGCATCAGCCAGTCCAGCGCGATGCGCCCCTGCGGCCCTACCTGACGGCGTTTGTACTCCTCCTTGAAACGCAGCAGCGCGGCGCAGAGCGGGACGGGCTCGGCCACTCCCTGTGCGGTCAGCAGTTTTTCCAACTCGGCGGCGTCGAGCTCGGTGCGCCACAGATCGAGCCAGAGCTGCTCCAGATGGGCGGGGGCCTCTTTCTCTTCCCCCACAACGGCGGCGAACTCTTGGTGGACGGCGGCCATCTCCTCATCCAGATGAGCCATAAAGGCGCCCCAGTCAGCAAAACCGAGGGCGGCGATCAGCCGCTGGCGATCCCGCTCCTCGGTGGGCAGGGTCTGGGTCTGCTGATCGCCGATCTCCTGCAATATGTTCTCGACCCGGCGCAGGAAGCGATAGGCATCCAGCAGGCGATCGCAATGGGCAGATTCGAGGGCGCCACATTGGGCGATGGCGGCCAGCGCCTCCGGCAGGTGGCGCACCCGCAGCGCCGGTTCACGGCCGCCGCGAATCAGCTGCAGCGCCTGGGCGATAAACTCCACTTCGCGAATGCCGCCAGCCCCCAGCTTGATGTTGCCCTCCAGCCCCTTGCGGCGCACCTCGGCGGCGATCATCGCCTTCATCTGGCGCAGGCCGTCGATAACGCCAAAGTCGATATAGCGGCGAAACACGAAGGGGCGCAGCATCTCGGCCAGCTCCACTGCGTGTTCGCACTGGGGGCCCAGTACCCGCGCCTTGACCATGGCGTAGCGCTCCCAGTTGCGGCCGTGGTGCTGGTAGTAATCCTCCATGGCGGCAAAGGAGATGGCCAGCGGCCCCGCATCGCCAAAGGGGCGCAGTCGCATATCGACCCGGAACACCTGACCATCCTGGGTGGGCTGGTGGAGGGCGTTGATGATGCGCTGGCCCAGCTTGATAAAGAACTGCTGGTTGGCGAGCTCGCGCCGTCCGCCGACTGTGTAGCCGTTCTCGGGGAAGGTGAAGATGAGGTCGATGTCCGAGGAGAAGTTGAGCTCGCCACCGCCCAGCTTGCCCATGCCGAGAATGAGCAGCGGCTGCGGGTTGCCGTTGCCGTCCATCGGAGTGCCCAGCTCGCCGCACTGTTTGGCGTAGAGCCAGTCGCGGGCAGAGCAGATGAGGGCATCCGCCAGCTTGGTGAGGTGGATAAAGCTCTCTTCTACTGTCGCGTGGCCCAGCAGCTCGCGCCAGGCGATCACCAGCATGCGGCTGCGGCGGAACTGGCGCAGGATGCGCTTGAGCGCCTCTTCATCGCTTACCTCGGCGAGCAGGGCGGTCAGATCGTGCTGGTAGGCGGGCCAGCGTTCGACCCGCTCCAGATCCCCGGAGGTGAGCAGCTCGGTCAGCAACTCCGGCTGTTTGAAGAGAGAGTCGGCGACAAAATCGGAGAGACCGAGCAGGGTCAGCAGGGTTTGGCGCACCGGCTCGGGCTGATTGCCATAGTCGGGGGCCAGTTCAGTCAGCCGTTGCCACTGGCGCTGGGCCAGCTCCTGCAGCAGGGGGGAGAAGGCGGAGAAAGAGGGAGAGTGCTGGGCCACGGTTGCCGTCCTTGTGGTTAACGAAACTGCCGGATAAAAAGCTGGCTGCCAATCTAGCACTGTCAGGTCCCCGCGTCACAGCGCAGGGACGAGAAGCATGAGCCGGCGGGAATTATCGGCAGCCAGTGATTCAGGTGCGCTGGTAGATATCGGGGCGGTAGATCTCCATCAGACTGCCGGGGCTGGCGGGTGGCACGAAGCCGAAACCGGCGTAGAGGCCGTGGGCATCGGAGGTGGCGAGGGAGAGGCGACGCAATCCCTGCAACTCGGGATGGTCGAGCATGGCTGCCACCAGCGCCTTGCTGTAGCCGCGGCCGCGATGCTCGGGCAGGACAAACACGTCGGCCAGATAGCCGAAGGTGGCCTTGTCTGTGATGACCCGGGCGAAGGCGACCTGCTGAGCGCCGAGGTAGCCGCCAAAGCAGAGCGAATGGTTGATGGCCCGCTGCAGGGTGGCAAGGGGAATGCCGCGACACCAGTAGGCCTCTTCAGACAAGAAGCGGTGAATCAGCGGCACGTCGAGCCGTCCCTTGTCGGCGCTGATTTCAAGCGCAAGTTCTGTGGTCTGCATCCTGGCTCCTTGCCGCGATGAAAAAAGAAAGGCCCCTCATGGGGCCTTCCAGTCTAACCGGATTGCGGCGTTCAACAACAGCGGCCCTGTGTCAGGCCAGCTTGAAGGCCTGGATATGAGTATCCAGGGTCTGGCTGTGGCGCTCCACCAGTTCGGAGGCCTCCTGCAGCTCGCGCAGCACCACCACGGAGCCCTCCACCACCTGCTTGACCTGCTCCAGGTTGCCACTCATCTCTTCGGCCACCGAGCTCTGCTGCTCGGAGGCGGCGGCGATCTGGCGGTTCATGTCGGCCACCCCTTGTACCCGCTGCACTATGGTGGCGAGCTGGTCGCCGGCCTGGGTCACCTGCTCCACCCCCTTGTCGGCCTGCTGCACGCTCTGGGCCATCAGTTCGGCGGCCTGGCGGGCGTTGCCCTGCAACTGCTCGATCATCTTCTGGATCTCGACGGTGGCGGCCTGGGCCCGGTTGGCCAGTTCGCGCACCTCGGAGGCGACCACCGCGAAGCCGCGGCCGGCCTCGCCGGCGCGGGCGGCTTCGATGGCGGCGTTCAGCGCCAGCAGGTTGGTCTGCTCCGAGATGCCGCGAATGGTATCCACGACGGAGCCAATCTGCTCGACCCCCTGTTCCACCTGATTGACCACGGTGGAGGAGCGCTGAATGTTGCCGGAAAGGGTATCTATGGTGTTGACGGTGGCGGCCACGCAGCGGCTGCCCTCCTCGGCCAGCAGGCTGGTTTCGGCGGTGGCGTGGGAGGCCTGCTCCGCATGGGCGGCCACCTCGCGAATGGCGCCCACCATCTGGCTCATGGCGCTGGCCAACTGCTCAATCTGGGTGAACTCCTCGCTGATGGCCTCGTTGGCCTCCTCCATGCAAAGGGTGACCTGGGAGGCGATGTCGTTGAGCTCCTTGCAGGCGACGCGCTGGGTGCCGAACACCTCCTTGAGGTTCTCCTGGGAGTGGGCCACCGCCTTGGCGATGTCACCGAACTCATCACGGGACTTGAGCAGCACCCGGTGGCTCAGATCCTTGCGGGCGAAGCGCTCCAGCAGGCCCACCAGATAGTGCACCTGCTTGACCATCAGGCGCGAGCCGGTCAGCAGCAGCACCACGAACAGCAGCCCCATGATGGCGGTCTCCATCAACCCGGTCCAGAGCAGGCTGTTGGCGATAGTGTCCGCCTTGTCGGGAGCGATGCCTTCGCTGAGCAGGGTGGTTTCCAGATTGCTGGCGTCGAACCAGAGCTTGACCAGCAGCAACACAGTACTGAACACCATGAGCAGTACCACTTTGGGTACCAGCCGGATATTGCTCATTCGCCTCTCCAGCGGGTTTAACTGCATAATATTTCTCCTTTTAATGACCGGTTTTCCTTTGTCCTCAGGACTATCGGCATTATCTTCCTTTTTATTAATTCGCACCGTGCCTAAAGTGGGAAAATGTATGCGACATCACTTAACTCATCTGCGCGCCATGGATCTGCTGATGGCGTTTCTGTCGGTGATCTCGGTTTTGCTGGTCACGGCCCGCTGGTGGGGGCATGCCCAGCTCACCCCTCAGACCCTGCAGCTGTTCTATGACGTCGACAGCCTGATCTGCTACTTCTTCCTCGCCCACTTCGCCTATGGCTGGGCCCGCGCCTCCGACCGGATGGCCTTCTTCAAGGCCAACTGGTTCTATCTGCCGGGCAGCCTGCCGATGGTGGAGCAGCTGCGCTGGGCCCGTCTGCTGCAGCTGTGGCGGGTCTATCAGCTGTTCAAGGAGCACCCGGATCTCTGGGCCATGTTTCGTCGCGAGCGCAACGAGACCACCCTCTCCGGCATTCTGTTCCTGTTCTTCCTGCTGCTGGGGGTCGGTTCCGGGGTCATGTATCTGATCGAATCGGGCCAGCCCGGCAGCCTGATCCAGACGCCCTACGATGCCTTCTGGTGGACGCTAGTGACCCTGTCGACCGTGGGGTACGGCGATCTGGTGCCCAAGACGGAACAAGGGCGTTTCGTCGCCAGCCTGCTGATCCTGTTCGGGGTCGGCCTGTTTGGCGCTATCAGCGGTTTCATGGCCAGCCTGTTTCTGCAGCCGGGGCGAGGGGATGGCGAGCTGGAGAAGTGGCGCCATCACCAGAGCGCGCAGCAGGATCTGTTGTTGCAGGAGCTGCGTGCCCTGCGGGACGAGGTGAAGGCACTGAAACAGAAATAGGCGGCGGCGTCCGGAATGGTCGCGTCGCGGCGCAGACAAGTTGCGAGCCAGCTCTCAGCTCGGGGGGCGCCACTTTTCTTTGCTTGTCCTTTGACCCGCAGGCGGCTTAACATTCGCCAGTCACCTAACCAAACGAAGAGAACCGATCGACCATGCGCGCCCTTCTCGGGATCCTGATCTGCTTGTGTGCCCAACAGGCACTGGCCGATACCCGTTATGTTTCAGACAACATCTTTACCTTTATTCACAATGGTCCGGGTACCCAATACCGGATCCTTGGCAGCGTCAAGGCGGGTGAGCCGCTGGACGTCAAGGCAGTGAACAACGAAGCCGGTTTCACCCAGGTGGTGGATGGTCGTGGCCGTGAAGGCTGGATCAAGAGCAGCGAGCTGCAGGGTGAGATCAGCCTGCGCGAACGGCTGCCCCAGGTGCAAAAAGAGCTGGAAGAGGCCAAGGCCCGCCTGCTGAACCTCAACGGTGACAACGAGAAACGCTTCACCGAGAAGGATGGCAAGATCGCCGAGCAGAGCAAGGAGATCGCCAGCCTGAAGGCTCAGCTGGCCAGCCAGAGCGAGGAGATGGGCAATCTCAAAGAGCAGAACGACGCCCTGACCCAGAGCTACGACAACCAGGAGCACGACATGCAGATGGACTGGTTCATCCGCGGTGGTGCCATGGTGGGTGGCGGTATCCTGCTCGGCATCCTGTTGCCCATGCTGCCCCGTCGTCGCAGCCGCGGCGATCGCTGGATGAACTGACAACCGCTGTCGGAAGCAGAGTGAAGGGTCGCCATGGCGACCCTTCTTTTTTGCCTGGAGAAAAATTGTATACAAAATAAGGCGATTAATTTTGCCTGGTTAGCATATGGCGCCGATATAGTGCGTCATATGAGCCAATCAGCGATATTTGTTAATAACAGGCAACAATTTCATTTCATCTATGGGGTGATATTGTATACATTATCGGCGTTTCGGCGGCATGGCCGCCTTCGTCGATATCAGCCCTAGGGCGTACAGGAAGACCCCATATGTTCAAAGCTACCCAAGTGCTTGCCGCTGACTATGTTCCCTCCAATCTGGCCGCCCTGCGCGAAGCCATCACCCAGAACTACGTGGTGGATGAAAATGCCTATCTGGCCGAGCTGTCGGCCATGCTGCCGGGGGATGGCGCCTCGCTGGAACGGGTGACCCAGCGTGCCCGCACCCTGGTGACCAAGGTGCGCAAGGAGAGCGGCTCCGGTGACGGCATCGACGCCTTCCTGCAGGAGTACAGCCTGGATACCCAGGAGGGGATCATCCTGATGTGTCTGGCCGAGGCGCTGCTGCGCATTCCCGATGCCGAGACCGCCGATGCCCTGATCAAGGACAAGCTCTCCGGCGCCAACTGGTCGTCCCATTTTCGCAAGAGCGACTCCACCCTGGTGAACGCCTCCACCTGGGGGCTGATGCTGACCGGCAAGATCATCAAGCTGGACAAGAAGCTGGATGGCAACCCGGCCAACCTGCTGGGCCGCATGGTCAACAAGCTGGGGGAGCCGGTGGTGCGCTCCGCCATGTACGCCGCCATGAAGATCATGGGCAAGCAGTTCGTGCTGGGGCGCGACATGAAGGAAGCCCTCAAGGCGAGCCGCAAGTCCCGCGAGAAGGGTTACACCCACACCTACGACATGCTGGGGGAGTCCGCCCTGACCCTGGCCGATGCCGACAAGTATTTCGGTGACTACCAGCGCGCCATCGAGGCGGTGGGCAACGAGCGCATCAGCGACGGCGGCCCGGCCCCCTCCATCTCCATCAAGCTGTCGGCGCTGCATCCGCGCTATGACGTGGCCAACCGCGAGCGGGTGCTCGGCGAGATGTGCGAGCGACTGGTGGGACTGGTACGGCTGGCCCGCGACAAGGATGTGGCCATCAGCATCGACGCCGAAGAGATGGACCGCCTCGAGCTCTCTCTCGATTTGTTCGAGCAGCTCTATCGCTCCGATGCCAACCGCGGCTGGGGCAAGCTCGGCATGGTGGTGCAGGCCTACTCCAAGCGCGCCCTGCCGGTGCTCTGCTGGTTGACCGGACTGGCCCGCGAGCAGGGCGATCTCATTCCGGTTCGCTTGGTAAAAGGCGCCTACTGGGACAGCGAGCTGAAATATGCCCAGCAGGCCGGCCTGCCCGGCTACCCGCTGTTTACCCGCAAGGCGGGCACCGACATCTCCTACCTTGCCTGCGCCCGCTACCTGTTGAGCGAGCCGACCCGCGGCTTCATCTCGCCCCAGTTCGCCACCCACAACGCCAATACCGTGGTCAGCATCCTGGAGATGGCCGGTGATCGCCAGTTCGAATTCCAGCGCCTGCATGGCATGGGGGAGGAGCTGCACAACGCCGTACTGAACGAGCATCCCGGCCTGCACTGCCGTATCTATGCGCCGGTGGGTGCCCACAAGGATCTGCTGCCCTACCTGGTGCGCCGTCTGCTGGAGAACGGGGCCAACACCTCCTTCGTCCACAAGCTGGTGGATCCCAACACCCCGGTCGACTCCCTGGCCGAGCACCCGCTGCGCACCCTCAAGCGCTACTCCAGCCTGGCCAACGATCGCATTCCGCAGCCGGTGAACCTGTTCAGCGACCGCAAGAACTCCAGCGGCGTCAACATGAACGTCGTCTCCATCCAGCGCCCCTTCTTCGCCAAGCTGAAGGAGCTGGAGAGCAAGCAGTGGCTGGCGGGCCCCATCATCGATGGCGAGACCCTCAAGCGCAACGAGGCCCGTGTGGTGCTGAGTCCGCAGGACGTGAGCCAGCTAGTGGGCAAGATCCACTGGGCCGACGAGCAGGCGGTGGAGCAGGCACTGGCCTCGGCCCATGCCGCTTTCCCACGCTGGCGCGAGACCCCGGTGAGCGAGCGTGCTGCCGCCCTTGAGAAGCTGGCGGACCTGCTGGAAGCGAACCGCGAGCAGTTCATCTCCCTCTGTACCCGCGAGGCGGGCAAGCTGCTGCAGGACGGCATCGACGAGGTGCGCGAGGCGGTGGACTTCTGTCGCTACTACGCGGTGCAGGCCCGCGGCCTGATGGGGCAGGCGACCCTGCTGCCGGGTTACACCGGCGAGATGAACGAGCTGTTCCTGCAGGGCCGCGGCGTGTTCGTCTGCATCAGCCCGTGGAACTTCCCGCTGGCGATTTTCCTGGGCCAGGTCGCCGCGGCGCTGGCCACCGGCAACACCGTCATCGCCAAGCCGGCCGAGCAGACCGGTCTCATCGCCCACCTGGCGGTGACCCTGGCTCATCAGGCCGGCATTCCGGGCGACGTGCTGCAACTGCTGCCGGGTGACGGCGCCACCGTAGGCGCCAAGCTGACGGCGGATACCCGCATCGGCGGCGTCTGCTTCACCGGCTCCACCGAGACCGCCAAGCTCATCAACATGACCCTGGCCCAGCGCGATGGCGCCATCCTGCCGCTCATCGCCGAGACCGGCGGCCAGAATGCCATGATCGTCGACTCCACCGCCCTGCCGGAGCAGGTGGTGCGCGACGTGGTGAGCGCCGCCTTCCAGAGCGCCGGCCAGCGCTGCTCCGCCTTGCGAGTGCTCTACCTGCAGGAAGAGATCGCGCCGCGGGTGCTGGAGATTTTGACCGGTGCCCTGCAGGAGCTCAAAGTGGGCAACCCGGCCGAGCACAACACCGACGTCGGCCCGGTCATCGACGCCGAGGCCAAGGCCGGGCTGGATGCGCACCTGGTGCACATGATCCCGCGTGCCCGCCTGATCGCCCAGGCGCCGATGCCGGCCGTGACCCTGGGGGGCCACTTCGTGCAGCCGACCGCGCTGGAGATCGGCTCCATCCGCGAGCTGACCCGTGAGCAGTTCGGCCCCATCCTGCACGTGGTGCGCTACGCCGCCCGGGATCTGGACAAGGTGATCAGCGACATCAACGGCACCGGTTACGGCCTGACACTGGGGATCCACAGCCGCAACGAATCCCATGCCGAGGAGCTGGCGAGCCGCATCAACGTGGGCAACGTCTACATCAACCGCAACCAGATCGGTGCCATGGTCGGGGTGCAGCCGTTCGGCGGACAGGGGCTCTCCGGCACCGGTCCCAAGGCGGGCGGCCCTCATTACCTGAGCCGTTTCATTACCGAGAAGACTCGCACCATCAACACCACGGCGGTGGGCGGCAACGCCTCCCTGCTGGCGATGGGCGACGCCTGATCGACCGTGACCGACATCAGGCCGCCTGCGGGCGGCCTTTTTCATGGGCGTTCTCATGAGCATTGAAAAGCTGCCATCTTGGGGTCGCCACCCGGCTTGCCGCGTCTTAATATGGTGGCCGGTTGTCGCTTTCATCCGTCACCGCCGCCCAGCCCCGGGCGCGCATCCCGACCGACGTCACAACAAAGAGTGCTGCATCTATGCCATTAACCGAACAGGCCCGCTGGTTCGTGCTGGGGGGCGATCACCTCGTCCTGCTGGATGACCAGGGGCGCATTCCACAAGGCCCCCGTGCCTGTCTGCCCAGCCACTTGCAGCATGCCGCCTTTGAGCGCTTTGATGAGTGGGACGGGCTGCCCTGCCTGCTGCTGGATCTGGGGGAGGCGGCTGACACCGAGGCCCTGACTCCCCTGCGCCAGCTGATGGTGGCCGGGGATGAAACGGGCTTTCAGCTGGCCGGCCGCGCCTGGCAGCTCGCCACCTTTCGCCGCACCCACCGTTTCTGCGGCGAGTGCGGTGCCCCCATGAGCCCGAAGGCGGGGGAGTGGGCGCAAGGGTGCCGCCATGGCCACCTGGTCTATCCGCGCATCTCCCCCTGCATCATCGTGGCGGTGCGCAAGGGGGCCGCCATCTTGCTGGCGGCCCACCGCCGTCACTATCAGGCCGAGGATCCCATGTATACCGTGCTGGCCGGCTTCGTGGAGGCGGGGGAGAACCTCGAGCAGTGCGTGGCGCGGGAGGTGTTCGAGGAGAGCGGCATCCGGGTGACCAACGTGCGTTACGTGGCGAGCCAGCCCTGGCCGTTTCCCCACAGCCTGATGATGGGCTTCACCGCCGATTATGAGAGTGGCGAGATCCGGGTGCAGGACGAGGAGCTGGTGGCCGCCGATTTCTTCGAGGCCGACGGGCTGCCACGGCTGCCGCCCCACGGCACCATAGCGCGGCGGCTCATCGCGCTTTGCCTCGGCGACCAAGCCTGAGGGATGCAAAGAGGGGCGCTTGTTTGCGCCCCTTCACATCTTTGCACTCCAACGGCGGCGGCAGGCGTTTGAGCCGCCCCCCGCCGCGCACAAAGTGGTATCATATCCGCCATTTTATGCTGGATATGACTCAGGAACTGGGATGAAAGAGCTGAAGAACGATCGTTACCTGCGTGCCCTGCTGCGCCAAGAAGTGGACATGACCCCGGTATGGATGATGCGCCAGGCTGGCCGCTATCTGCCGGAATACAAGGCCACGCGCGCCCAGGCGGGGGATTTCATGTCCCTGTGCCGCAATGCCGAGCTGGCTTGTGAAGTCACCCTGCAGCCGCTGCGCCGCTATCCACTCGATGCCGCCATCCTCTTCTCCGACATCCTCACCGTGCCCGACGCCATGGGGCTGGGTCTCTACTTCGAGCAGGGTGAAGGCCCGCGCTTCGAGCGTCCGATCACCTCCATGGCCGACGTGCAGGCGCTGCCGGTGCCGGATCCGGAAGATGAACTCGGCTACGTGATGAACGCGGTGCGCACCATCCGCCGCGAGCTCAAGGGCGAAGTGCCGCTCATCGGCTTCTCCGGCAGCCCCTGGACCCTGGCCACCTACATGGTGGAGGGGGGCAGCTCCAAGGCGTTCACCAAGATCAAGCAGATGATGTATGCAGAGCCCATGACCCTGCACCTGCTGCTCGACAAGCTGGCCGACAGCGTGATTGCCTATCTCAACGCCCAGATCAAGGCGGGTGCCCAGGCTGTCATGGTGTTTGACACCTGGGGCGGCGTGCTCACCCCGCGCGACTACCGCGATTTCTCCCTGCAGTACATGCACAAGATCGTCGACGGCCTGATCCGCGAGCACGACGGTCGCCGTGTGCCGGTCACCCTGTTCACCAAGAACGGCGGCCAGTGGCTGGAGCAGATCGCCGCCACCGGTTGCGATGCGCTGGGGCTGGACTGGACCACCGACATCGCGGACGCCAAGCGTCGGGTCGGTGACAAGGTGGCGCTGCAGGGCAACATGGACCCCTCCATGCTCTACGCCAGCCCGGCTCGCATCCGTGAAGAGGTCGCCTCCATCCTGGCCGGCTTCGGTCACGGCAACGGCCACGTCTTCAACCTGGGTCACGGCATCCATCAGGATGTGAACCCGGAGCACGCCGGTGTGTTCGTCAACGCGGTACACGAGCTGTCCGCCCAGTACCACGGCCGCTGAGCGCCGTCGACAACACAGTGAACAACGGGGCCTGCGGGCCCCGTTTTGCTGCCTGCAGCGGGGGCTGCATCCTGACCGCCGCTCGGGTTACACTGCAACCCGGTAGAGGGCGATCGACTGCAGGCGGGCACGGCAATGTGCCCCGGGCCTGACGCCCCAAGGTCATGGCTGGAGGCAGGATGAGCAACAGGTTGTTGGATTGGGGTATCGACCTTGGCGGTACCAAGTGCGAATGCGTGGTACTGGAAGGGGACGAGGTGCTGCTGCGCCATCGCATTCCCACCGAGCGTGCCGGCGGTTATGACCACATGATCGGCCAGATCGCCAAACTGGTGGCCGAGTGCGCCGACAAGATCGGCCAGCGGCCGACCCTCATCGGCATGGGGACGCCGGGGGCGCGGGATCCGCAAACCGGCCTGATGAAGAACTGCAATACCACCGAGCTCAACGGCAAGCCGTTCAAGGAAGATCTGGAGCGCTGGCTCGGCGTACCGGTGCTGATCGCCAACGACGCCAACTGCTTCGCGCTGGCGGAAACCCATCTGGGGGCGGTGCGCCAGCAGCACCCTGATGCCAAGGTAGTGTTCGGCATCATCATGGGCACCGGAGTGGGCTCCGGCATCGTCATCAACGGCCGCATCCTCAACGGTCACCACGGCATTGCCGGCGAGTGGGGCCACAACGTGCTCTCACCCGATGGCCCCGAGTGCTACTGCGGCAAGCGCGGCTGTGTCGAGACCTTCATCAGCGGCCCGGCGCTGGAGGCCTGGTACGAGGCCAAGGCCAAGCGTCACCTCTCGCTGGCCAAGATAGCGGCGGCGACGGCTCACGACCACGTGGCCAAGCTCACCATCGATCGGCTGCATCTGCTGTTTGGCCAGGCGCTGGCCAACGTGGTCAACATCCTGGATCCGGATGTGATCGTCATCGGCGGCGGGGTCGGCAACGTGCAGAGCCTGTACAGCGTGGGACGGGAGACTATTTTGCCCTTCCTCTTTAATCCCCGCTTCGCCACCCCCATTATTGCTCCAGCCCTGGGGGACAGCGCCGGGGTATTCGGGGCGGCACTGCTGGCCCGCGGTGAATTTCAGGATGCCCTGCTGTCGTGAATCAGCCATCCGCTTGCCCCTTTGTCCCAGCTAAGGACCCAGAGTTTTCATGATCAAGATTGCCATCAACGGGTACGGGCGGATCGGCCGCAACGTGCTGCGGGCCCTCTACGAGAGCGGCCGCGACAAGAACATCAAGATAGTGGCCATCAACGAGCTGGCCGCCCCAGAGGCCATGGTGCACCTGACCCGCTTCGACACCAGCCACGGTCGCTTCCACCATCCGGTGCAGCTGGCCGGCAACAGCATGCTGGTGGGGGAGGATCTCATCTCCCTGTTCGCCGAGCGGGAGCCGTCGCGCTTGCCGTGGCGGGCGCTGGGGGTGGACGTGGTGCTGGACTGTACCGGGGTGTTCGGCTCGCGGGCCGATGCCGAGCTGCATCTGGCGGCGGGGGCGGGCAAGGTGTTGTTCTCCCATCCGGCCGAGGCGGACGTGGACGCCACCATCGTCTACGGGGTCAACCATCAGGTGCTGACGGGGCGCGAGCGGATCGTCTCCAACGCCTCCTGCACCACCAACTGCGTGGTCCCCGTCATCGAAACATTGCATCGAGAATTCGAGATAAATTGTGGTACTATTACGACAATTCATTCGGCCATGCATGATCAGCAAGTCATCGATGCCTACCACAGCGACTTGCGTCGAACCCGTGCTGCCAGCCAGTCCATCATCCCGGTGGATACCAAGCTGGCCAAGGGGTTGGAGCGGATCCTCCCCCACTTCGCCGGCAAGTTCGAGGCGATCGCGGTACGGGTACCGACCATCAATGTAACGGCAATGGATCTCAGTATTACTGTTCGTAAAAAAGTGACGGTTACTGACGTAAATCAAGCCCTGCAACGGGCATCCAGAGGTACATTAAGCGGTATTCTGGATTACACGGAAGAGCCACTGGTCTCCGTAGACTTTAATCATGATGCTCACTCCTGCATCATTGATGGTACCCAGACCCGGGTCAGCGATGCCAACCTCGTCAAGATGTTGATGTGGTGTGATAACGAATGGGGCTTCGCCAACCGTATGCTGGATACCACCCGGGCCATGATGGCCGCAGGCTGAGAGCCTGCACCGGGCGCAAGGTTACTGTTTTTAACATTACCTGAAAATATAGAGGACTGAATATGTCTGTTATCAAGATGACTGACCTGGATCTGGCGGGCAAACGCGTTCTGATCCGTGCTGACCTGAACGTGCCGGTAAAAGACGGCAAGGTCACCTCCGATGCACGTATCGTGGCGACTCTGCCGACCATCAAGCTGGCTCTGGAAAAGGGCGCCAAGCTGATGATCACCTCCCACCTGGGTCGTCCGACCGAGGGTGAATACAACGAAGAATTCTCCCTGGCTCCGGTTGTCAACTATCTGAAAGACGCACTGTCCTGCCCGGTTCGTCTGGCCAAAGACTACCTGGATGGCGTAGACGTCGCCGCCGGTGAGCTGGTTGTGCTGGAAAACTGCCGCTTCAACAAAGGCGAGAAGAAGAACACCGAAGAGCTGGCCAAAAAATACGCCGCCCTGTGTGACGTCTTTGTAATGGATGCGTTCGGTACTGCTCACCGCGCCGAAGGTTCCACCTACGGTGTGGCCCAGTTCGCTCCGGTCGCCTGTGCCGGCCCGCTGCTGGCCGGTGAACTGGAAGCCCTGGGCAAAGCCATGCTGAAGCCCGAGCGCCCGATGGTTGCCATCGTGGGCGGCTCCAAGGTCTCCACCAAGCTGACTGTACTGGAATCCCTCTCCAAGATCGCTGACCAGCTGGTGGTCGGTGGTGGCATCGCCAACACCTTCATCGCTGCTGCCGGTCACAACGTCGGCAAGTCCCTGTGCGAGCACGACCTGATTGACACCGCCAAGAAACTGGCTGCCGAAACCAACATCCCGGTGACTACCGACGTGGTTGTCGGTGCCGAGTTCTCCGAGTCCACCCCGGCCACCATCAAGTCCGTCGCTGACGTGACCGACGGCGACATGATCTTCGACATCGGCCCTGACTCTGCCAAGGCCCTGGCCGACATCATCATGAACGCCAAGACCATCCTTTGGAACGGCCCGGTCGGCGTGTTCGAGTTCGACCAGTTCGCTGAAGGCACCAAGGTGATCGCCGAAGCCATCGCTGCTTCTCCGGCCTTCTCCATTGCTGGCGGTGGTGACACCCTGGCTGCCATCGACAAGTTCGGCATCGCCGACAAGGTCTCCTACATCTCCACCGGCGGCGGCGCCTTCCTGGAGTTTGTAGAAGGCAAGGTACTGCCGGCTGTTGCGATTCTGGAACAGCGCGCCAAAGCCTAATTGACCCGAGACGGGGGGCAAAAGCCTCCCGTTTCGTTTATCATGTGCCCGCTGTGCCGGTTCATGATGAACCCCCCATTTTTTATTAACGGCATACGAGAACAGGACGATTAAACATGTCTAAGAAAATTTTCGACTTCGTAAAACCCGGCGTGATCACTGGTGATGACGTTCAGAAAGTGTTCGCCATCGCGAAAGAGAACGGCTTCGCTCTGCCGGCCGTCAACTGCGTCGGTACCGACTCCGTCAACGCCGTACTGGAAGCTGCCGCCAAGGTGAAAGCACCGGTTATCGTTCAGTTCTCCAACGGTGGTGCCGTGTTCACCGCCGGTAAGGGTCTGAAACTGGAAGGCCAGCAAGCTGCCATCATCGGTGCCATCTCCGGTGCCAAGCACGTTCACGCCGTTGCCGAAGCCTACGGTGTACCGGTCATCCTGCACACCGACCACGCCGCCAAGAAGCTGCTGCCGTGGATCGACGGTCTGCTGGACGCGGGCGAGAAGCACTTTGCCGAAACCGGCAAGCCGCTGTTCTCCTCCCACATGCTGGATCTGTCCGAAGAGTCTCTGGAAGAGAACATCGACATCTGCTGCGAGTACCTGACCCGCATGGCCAAGATGAACATGACTCTGGAGCTGGAACTGGGTTGCACCGGTGGCGAAGAAGACGGCGTCGACAACAGCCACATGGACCAGTCCGCCCTGTACACCCAGCCGGAAGACGTGGCCTACGCTTACGAGCGTCTGTCCAAGATCAGCCCGCGTTTCACCATCGCAGCCTCCTTCGGCAACGTACACGGTGTATACAAGCCGGGTAACGTCAAACTGACCCCGTCCATCCTGGACGCTTCCCAGAAGTACGTTTCCGAGAAGTTCGGTCTGCCGGCCAAGTCCCTGGACTTCGTATTCCACGGTGGTTCAGGTTCCACTCTGGAAGAGATCCGCGAGTCCATCTCCTACGGCGTGGTGAAGATGAACATCGACACCGACACCCAGTGGGCGACCTGGGAAGGCATTCTGGGCTTCTACAAGAAGAACGAAGCCTACCTGCAAGGTCAGCTGGGCAACCCGGAAGGCGCCGACAAGCCGAACAAGAAGTTCTACGATCCGCGTGTATGGCTGCGTGCCGGCCAGACTACCATGATCGCGCGTCTGGAGAAGGCTTTCTCCGACCTGAACGCCATCGACGTACTGTAATTCGTTACGGTAGTTTGATTGCATGAAAAGGCGCCCTGCGGGGCGCCTTTTGCATTGCAGCATGGCGGGGTCGCCAGCGGACGTGAACAAGGTGCCTTTCGAGGCACCTTTTGCATTTCTGTGATCCCTGCGGGCTGGATTGGCGGCGGGTGGCTGAGTATTATCGATGACAGGCCGTTTATTTTAGTAAACGCAACGCTATCAAGGCAGGATGCTGAGCATGCAGGCAGGAAAGCACTACCCCCATCAGGAGCACGTGGCCTCCTATTACGCGGCTACCCGCAACGACAATCAGCAGTGGCCTGAGCTCAGTGGCGAACTGAATGCCGAGGTCTGCATCATAGGTGGCGGTTTCACCGGTCTCAACACCGCCATCAATCTGGCCGAAGCCGGCTACAAGGTGGTGTTGCTGGAGGCCAACCGCATCGGCTGGGGCGCCTCCGGGCGCAACGGCGGTCAGCTCATTCGCGGTATTGGTCACGATACCAGTCAGTTCGCCCGCTGGATTGGTGAAGAGGGCGTGCGCGAGCTGGATCTGATGGGGCTCGAGGCGGTCGAGCTGGTGCGCGAGCGGATCGAGCGCTTCAACATCGACTGCGACCTGCGCTGGGGCTACTGCGATCTCGCCACCCGTCAGCGCCATCTGGCCGGGTTTGCAGAGGAGGCGGCGCACCTGGCGAGCCTCGGCTACCGGCATGAGGTGAAGCTGGTGGCACGGGAGGATATTCACAGTGTGGTGGGCTCGGATCGCTACATCGGCGGCATGATCGACATGGGCTCCGGCCATCTGCATCCCCTCAACCTGGCGCTGGGTGAGGCGCGCGCGGCGGCCAGCCTGGGTGTGGCCCTGTTTGAGCAGTCCAGAGTGGTGCACATCGACTATGGCGATCGGTTGCAGGTCACCACCGCCCACGGCCGGGTCAGCGCCGACTACCTGGTGATCGGCTGCAACGCCTATCTCAATGACCTCAACCCCGAGCTGGGGGGCAAGGTGCTGCCGGCGGGCTCCTACATCCTCGCCACCGAGGTGCTGGAGAAGCGGCTGCGCCAGCGCCTGCTGCCGCAGAACATGGCGGTGTGCGATCAGAACGTGGCGCTCGACTACTACCGCCTCTCCGCCGACGGCCGGCTGCTGTTTGGCGGTGCCTGCAATTATTCAGGAAGGGATCCTCGCGACATCAAGGCCTTCATGCTACCCAAGCTGCTGCGGGTGTTTCCCGAGCTGGCGGATACCGCCATCGAATTCCAGTGGGGTGGCATGATAGGCATCGGGGCCAACCGGCTGCCCCAGATCGGCCGCCTGCCGGAGCAGCCCAACGTCTTCTATGCCCAGGCCTATTCCGGCCACGGTCTCAATGCCACGCACATGGCGGGCAAGCTGGTGGCGGAGGCGATCAAGGGGGAGAGCCGGGGTTTCGATCTGTTCGGCAGCGTGCCCCACATGACCTTCCCCGGCGGTCCGGCGCTGCGCTCGCCCCTGCTGGCGCTCGGCATGCTTTGGTACCGCTTCAAGGATCTGTTCTAAGGGGGGCTGAATCTGGTGCGCCACGGCGTGGCGGTTGGCCGGATTGATACTGCTATTTAGCTGGAGCTGTCAAACAATCAGCGTCCGCCCATCCCGTGTGTTGAACGAGGCCGCACGCCGGCTAGCGAGGGGGATAGGGCGGATACCCAGGCCTGAGTCAGCCCGGGTTACCTGGTTGGCTAAGCGTCAGTGGGCGGGCTCGGCCAGACGCCAGCCCTGCTCGGTTTTCATCATCCACACTTCGGCCTGCTGCGGCAGCACCTGGCCCGCCTCGAACTCGCCGTATTTGCGTTCCAGCTCCATCAGTCCCATCTCCTGCTGGAAGGGGCCGACCCTGTCATAGACCAGATCCTCGTCGTGCAGCACCTGTAGCTGTTCCATCCCCTGCTTGAAGTGGAGCTGGTAGCTCACCTTGACCAGATAGACTCCTTCCATGCGCTCTTCCTTGTCCAGAATGGCAAAGTCACTGATTTCGAACAGATTGGCGTCGGTGTCTGCCTGCAACTTGGCGGTGACCTGGGTCCGGATTGCCTCTTCACCTGGACCTGCGTAACAGCCATACAGCCAGAGGGCCAGCAGGGGGATGAACCACTTTTTCATCAAAACTCCGGACGAACGAGACGGGAAAGCGCAAATATTGCCACGCTGTCGATCATATACAAGGGATTGCCGGAAAAATGGCGGTCAAACCGGGGGCCCGCACGATTGCACGGGCCACCCGGCCTCAGCGCAGCTTGTCCAGCTGACCGAGAAATTCGGTGGGCCCCATAAAGCCGGTGACCCGCTGGCCGCTTACCTCGTTGCCGGTGCGATCGAAGAAGATGAGGGTCGGCAGCCCCAGCACGTTGAGGCCATTGAGCAGTTCCACATCGGCATCGTCGTTGGCGGTGACGTCCGCCTGCAGCAGCACCATCTGGCCGAATCGCTCGCGCACGGCCGGGTCGCTGAAGGTCTTGTGTTCGAACTCCTTGCAGGCCACGCACCAGTCGGCATAAAGATCGAGCAGCACCGGCTTGCCGCGGGCGGCGGCCAGCTGGGTCTTGAGATCGTCCAGCGTCTTGATGCGAATGAAGGCCGGCGCCTCGGTCTGAGCGGCAGTGCTGGCACCCTGGGGTGGCAGCAGCAGATCCTTGCCTACCACCACGGCACTGATCATGGCCAGCAGCAGCACGAAGCCGCGCAGGCTGCGACCCACCGAATGGCCCTGATGCTGGTTGTGATGATAGAGGTAGCCGCACAGCAGCAGCCCCCAGCCGAGCCAGGCCAGGGTGGTGACCTGATCGCTCCAGAGCCTCGAGAGCAGCAGGATGGGTACCGCCAGCAACGCAAACCCGAACAGCTGCTTGATCACGTCCATCCAGGCGCCCGCCTTGGGCAGCAGCTTGCCGCCCGAGGTGCCGAGCAGCAGCAGTGGCAGCCCCATGCCCAAGGAGAGGGCATAGAGGGCCGCACCGCCGAGCCAGAGATCGCCGCTCTGGGCCACGTAGATGAGGGCGCCGGAGAGCGGGGCCGTGGTGCAGGGGGAGCAGACCAGGCCGGAGATCATCCCCATGATGCCGACCCCGAGCACGGAGCCGCCCTGCTGGCGGTTGGAGAGCCCGGACAGCCGGGTCTGCAGGCTGTTTGGCAGCTGCAGGGTGTAGAGCCCGAACATGGAGAGGGCCAGCAGCACGAACATCACCGAGAGGCCGATCAGCACGTAGGGATGCTGCAGCGCGGCCTGGAATTTTAAGCCTGCCGACGCCACCACCAACCCGAGCAGGGTGTAGGTGACTGCCATCCCCTGCACGTAGACGAAGGAGAGCAGGAAGGCGCGGCGGGTGGATAGGTGATGGCCGGCTCCGGCGATGATCCCGGTCAGGATGGGATACATGGGGAAGACGCAGGGGGTAAAGGCGAGGCCGAGCCCGAGTGCGAAGAAGGCGGCGACGCTGAGCCAGAAGCCCTGGCTGCCGAGGGCGGCCGCCAGCTGATCCTGCTGGCTGCTGGCCGGTGTGGGCTGGTCAGGCTGCTCGCTCTGCTGGGCGGTGAGCGGCTGGATGCTGATCAGCTTGTCGGTGGGGGGGTAGCAGAGGCCGTCGGTACAGCCTTGATAGCTGATCTTGAGGCTGGCCTGCTGGCCGGCCTCGGTCAGGGTGACGGGGATCTGCAGCTCCCGGTAATAGACCTGGGTCTTGCCGAAGAAGTCATCTTCATGCTCGGTGCCGGCGGGCAGCATCGGCTCCTCGAAGGCGAGGTTTTCCCCCTTGAAGCGGAAGCTGTGGCGATAGAGGTAGTAGTCGTCGGCGATGCGCAGGCGCAGCAGCAGCTGATGGCCCTGCTGTTCGCTCTCGAGGACGAACGCCTCGTCCACTGTCAGAAATTTGGGCTGGGCGCTGGCCTCGATGCCGAGGGCGCTCAGCAGATCCGTGCTGCTGGCGCGGGCCGGCAGTGAGCCCAGGCCGGCCAGCAGGGCACAGAGCAACAACAGGGGAAAGAGCAGGCGAGACGGAGTCATGAGGTTTCCTGTTTTATCCAGTCGAGATAGGGCTGGTGGCCCTGGCTTGTGGGCAGCGCCAGGATCTCCGGCACCTCATAGGGGTGATGAGCAAGAATGCACTGGCGCAGCGGCTCGAACAGGGCGGCGTGCGACTTGATGATGAGCTGGATCTCCGTGGCCCGTTCGATCTGGCCCTGCCAGCGATAGACGGAGGTGAGGCCGGTCAGCTGGTTGATGCAGGCCGCCAGCCGCTGGTTCAGCAGTTGTGCGCAGATGAGGTCGGCACTGGCCTCATCCGGGCAGGTGCAAAGCACCAGAATGGTGTCGGTCATGGTGAAATATCTCGTCCGATCGGGGCGGCTCGGCGCCCGTAAACCAGTGGCTACTATACCTAGCGACGGGTCAAATAGCATCTGGCGCACTTTGCGGCTGCGACATGAAAATAAGTGGGGGGCATGAGATAGACGCTGTCAGAGCGACAAGGCAGAATGAGCGGGCTTGTTCCCATTCGACGTAAGGAAATGTATGACCCAACAGAATGAGCAGCAGAGAAACCGCATGTTGAGCCTGTTGCGCGAAGGTGAGCGCCGTATGTTGGTGCAACTGGCCGGTCTGCTGCGTACCAGTGCCGATGAAATCAATGCCGAGCTGGAAAAAGAGGAGTTGCTGGATACCCTCGAGCAACCGGTCACGGTGGAGTATCTCAACGGCGTGGTGCAGCACCATCTGTTCGAGCGCCTGCACAAGGGTGACATGGTCGCGGCCCAGCGACTGCTGACCCAGTATCAGAGCGACATTGAGGCCATGCTGACGCAGGAGTCGGCCGAGGCAGAGGCCCCGACCGAAGAGCTGAAGGCACAAGCCTGAACGCCGCGGCAGGCCCGCCGGGCTTGTCCTCCCCCAGCACCATCATGCCCCTTGCATGATGGTGCCTCGTTTTTCCTGCCGTTTTTTGCCGTCGTTCAACCCAGTGCGTTCTGCTGCCACTGGCCCGGGATCGGGTATACCTTGTCATAGCTCCAGTTGTAGATGAAGGCGTAGACCAGATAGAAGGTCACGAAGCCGATGTTGAGCGCCAGTGCCGCCAGCAGGGCGAGATCCAGCCACCAGGCGATGACCGGCAGGGTCAGCGCCATGAAGCCCCCTTCAAAGCCGAACGCATGGACTACGCGCTGCCACAAGGTCTTGTGCGGGTGTCCCTGGTACTTGAGCAGCAGCTTGTCGAAGCCGATGTTGTAGACATAGTTCCAGACGGTGGCCAGCACCGAGAACAGGATGGCCAGCGGCCCCATGTGGCTGAGCTCGATACCTGTGACCCAGCTGGCCAGGGGGGCGGCGATGAGCAGACCTATCACTTCAAAGCCGATGGCATGGCGGATACGGTCGTTGCGGGTACGCATAAATTCCTCTCTTTAAACAGGTATGTTGACTGACTGGTTGGCAATCTATCCCTATTTATTGATAGTTTCACGTTGGTATCCATCGCTAAAATAGATAGATGACCGCATTTGCAGGAGCAGGACGATGAATCCATCGCTGGAACAACTCAGGGTATTGCTGGCCGCCGCACAGGCCGGCTCCTTTTCGGCGGCGGCGCGCCAGCTGGGCAAGGCGCAGTCGGTGGTCAGCACCGCCATCGCCAATCTGGAGATAGATCTGGGGCTCGAGCTGTTCGATCGCAGCGGCCGCTATCCGGTGCTGACCGAGGCGGGCGTGCGCATCAGCCAGGAGGCCGGCATTTTGCTGGCCCAGAGCGAGCGACTGCAGGCCATCGCCGGCGAGCTGGCCACCGGCGTCGAGTCGCGCCTGACGCTGGCCATCGACGATGACTCCCATCTGCCCTGGCTCGGCTCCGTGCTGGAGGGGTTCGCCACCCGCTACCCGACGGTGGAGCTGGAGCTCTTGTTTCCCTTGATGGAGGATCTCACCGAGATGCTGACCAGCGGCCGCGCCCAGCTTGGCATCAGCTATCAGAAGGAGCACCCGCAGCGGGAGATCGTCGCCCGCTCGCTGGGGGGCGTGCCCATGCCGCTGGTGGTCTCTCCCGAGCATCCGCTGGCCCACAAGGCGCCGCTGCGGGAGAGCGATCTGCAGGGGGCGCGCCAGCTGATGGTGACGGGGCGGCGGGAAGGGACTGAGCGTCATCGCTTCCGCCTGTCGGCGCAAGTGTGGTGGGTCGAGGGGGATCTGGGGGTGCTGGAGCTGGTCAAGCTGGGACTGGGCTGGGCGGCGGTGCCCGATTTTCTGCTGCACCGGCCGCTGGCACGGGGCGAGGTGGTGGTACTCAAGCCGGACTTTATTACCCAGCCGGAGCTGGCACTGGAGCTGCAGTGGCATCGCGCCCGCCCGCTTGGGCAGGCGGGGCGCTGGCTGAAGGAGGCCCTGCTGGCGCGGGCGCGCTAGCAGGGCGCTCTGCTTCGCTTACTCGGTCAGCTGATAGGGGAGGGGCTGCAGGCTCAGGCTTGAGCCCTCCTCCTGCTTGAGCCGGAAGCGAGCGTCGGCCTCGGTGTCCTTGGGCAGCACGGCGGTGAGCCACAGCTCGCCATCCTGCTGCCAGGCGTTGAGTACCATGCCGCTGCGGCGCCAGTTGTCACCGAGCTGGATCTCCAGGGGGTCGCCGCTGGCAACCGGCGTAGTGGCAGTGCCGCTCAGCACGAACAGGGCGCGGTTGTTGGCGCCACGATACTTGGCGCGGGCCACCGTCTCCTGTCCCATGTAGCAGCCCTTGGTGAAGCTGATGCCATCGAGCGCCTGCAGGTTGAGCATCTGGGGGATGTACTCACCCTGATGAACCGCCTCCAGATGGGGGATGCCGGCCTTGATCTCCAGTCCCCACCAGAGCGACTCGGGGCCACTGGGCAGAGTCAATGCCAGCGGCTGTTCGCTGACCAGCAGCCAGCGATCGGCCTCGATTCGCACCGCCATGCCACCCTCGATGAGACCGCTCTGCTGCAGGCCGTATTGCCCTGCGATCCAGCCATCGGTCCCCTGACCAGCCACGCCGACCGCCTGGCCGTGATTCTCGCTGATCTCGACCTTGGCAAAGATCGCGAACTTCTTGAGTTCGGGCAGCTGGCGGGCCAGCACCGACGGCTTGGTCAGCATCAGCAGGCGATCGCTCAGGCAGAGCAGGCGAAAATCGCTCCACAGCTTGCCCTTGGGATCGCAGTGGCCACCCAGGGTGTGCTGGCCCGGCTGCAAGGCGTTGACGTCACAGGTGACCTGACCCTGCAGGTATTTGGCGCGATCTTGGCCGCTCAGGCTGGTGATGGCCAGATCGGTCAGAGGGAACAGGGTTGGCTCGGCGGGAAGGGTTGGCAGGCTCACGATGGCATTCCAGAGACAGAAAGTATGTGACCTGCATGGTAAAGACGTAAGGAATGTTTGTCAGCCGGAAAATCCAGCTGTTACCATCGCCGGGTCTTTGTAAGGAGAGTTCCATGTTGAGCCCAATTGAAAAATCCCGCCTGAAGTGGGCCTGCCGCCGTGGCATGCTCGAGCTGGATGTGATCTTTATGCCTTTCTTCGAACACGAGTTCGATGGCCTGAGCGAGGCGGAGCAGCAAACCTTCATCCGCCTGCTGGAGTGCGAGGATCCGGAGCTGTTCCGCTGGAGCATGGGCCACGGCGTGCCGGAAGACCCCGCGTTTGCCGCCATGATCCCGCTGATCCTGGAGCGCAATCAGGCCCGCCACGATCGCCAGCGCTGATCTGCCCGTACGGGTGTCGATGCCCGTCACCGTCTCCAGGCAGCAGCGCCTGCTGCTGTTGTCGCTGTTTCTGCTGATCCTGTGGCCGCTGGCCACCCTGATCCACGGCTGGCAGTGGGCACTGCTGCTGCCCTGCTGGGCGCTGGGGTTGTGGCGCGCCTGGCTTGGCGCCAGCCGGATGACCGGCGTGCTGGAGTGGGATGGGCAGTGGCTGACCTGGCAGGGCCATCGTTATCAGCTGGGGACAGGCAGCCGTATTTGGCCCGGGGTACTCTGGCTGCAGCTGGTGGCGGTGGAGCGTCCAGCCATTCGCCTCTGGCTGTTCAGCGATGCGCTGGCGCCGGCTCATTACCGCACGCTGGCTCGCGCCATCCACTGCTCCCAGCCGACCCACTAGCCTCTCTTCCCCATAAAACAGATGACCCCGCCGGAGCGAGGCCATCTGGGGGATGCGGATCGATTAATCCCTATCCATCGTCAGCAATGCTGGTTCATGGCGGGCAGGATCAATCCTTGTCCGGCGTCAGCACGGTCGGCTTGGAGTCCGGCTGCATGTCCGGGTAGTCCGGGTTGCAGCAGTGCAGGCCGCGTGACCCTCTGGCTCATTACTGAACGAAAGGGTTAGTCCCGCTCTGGCGTCAGCACGGTCGGCTTGGAGTCCGGTTGCATGTCCGGGTAGTCCAGGTTGTAGTGCAGGCCGCGCGACTCCTTGCGCTGCAGGGCGCAGTTGACGATGAGTTCGGCCACCTGCAGCAGGTTGCGCAGCTCCAGCAGGTTGTTGGAGACCCGGAAGTGGGCGTAGTACTCCTGCACCTCCTGCTTGAGCAGGTCGATGCGGCGCTTGGCCCGGGCCAGGCGTTTGTTGGTACGCACTATCCCCACGTAGTCCCACATCATCAGCCGCAGCTCGTGCCAGTTGTGCTGGATCACCACCAGTTCGTCCGAATCTTCCACCTTGCTCTCGTCCCACACCGGCAGACGGGGCGGCTCCACGCTCATCGGCAGCTTGGCCAGGATGTCGGCCCCCGCCTGATGGGCATAGACCACGCATTCGAGCAGGGAGTTGGAGGCCATCCGGTTGGCGCCGTGCAGGCCGGTGTAGGTCACTTCGCCGATGGCGTAGAGGCCGGGGATGTCGGTCTGGCCGTTGTTGTCGATCATCACGCCGCCGCAGGTGTAGTGAGCGGCAGGGACGATGGGCATCGCCTCCTTGGTGATGTCGATGCCGACCGCAAGGCAGCGCTCATGGATGGTCGGGAAGTGCTTGATGATGAAGTCGGCCGGCTTGTGGCTGATGTCCAGATACATGCAGTCGGCGCCGAGCCGCTTCATCTCGTGGTCGATGGCGCGGGCGACTATGTCCCGTGGCGCCAGCTCGGCCCGCTCGTCAAACTCCGGCATGAAGCGGCTGCCGTCGGGACGGCGCAGGTAGGCCCCCTCGCCGCGCAGGGCCTCGGTCAGCAGGAAGTTGGGGTCATCGGGGTGGAACAGGCTGGTGGGGTGGAACTGGTTGAACTCCAGGTTCGCCACCCGGCAGCCGGCGCGCCACGCCATGGCGATGCCGTCACCTGAGCTGACGTCCGGGTTGGAGGTGTACTGGTACACCTTGGAGGCGCCACCGGTGGCCAGCGCCACGAAACGGGCGCGGATCACCTCGACCTGCTCGGCGTTGCGGTTCCAGACATAGGCGCCCAGCACCCGGTTGCCCGGCAGACCCAGCTTGCGGGTGGTGATGAGATCGACCGCGTTGAAACGCTCCATCAGCTGGATGTTGGGGTGAGCGCGCACCTGGTCGATCAGGGTGAGCTGCACCGCCTTGCCGGTGGCATCCGCGGCGTGGAAGATGCGGCGATGGCTGTGGCCCCCTTCGCGGGTCAGGTGATAGTGGGATTCGCCCTCGGCGTCCTCCTCCTGATCGAAGGGGACCCCCTGCTGGATCAGCCACTGGATGGATTCGCGGGCGTTGCGGGCGGTGAACTCCACCACGGCCGGGTCACACAACCCGGCCCCGGCGTTGAGCGTGTCGCTCACGTGGGATTCGATGCTGTCGGTCTCGTCGAACACGGCAGCGATGCCTCCTTGCGCATAGAAAGTGGCCCCTTCACTGATGGGCCCCTTGCTCAGAACCAGGACTTTGGCCTGGTCTGCCAATCGCAATGCGAGAGACAAACCGGCGGCACCGCTGCCAATGATCAGTACGTCGCAAAGGTATTCAACACTTGCTTTCATAAGTATCATTGGCCTGGATTAAGAACTGGCACCATGGTAGCCCAAGCGAGGGTGGTGATGCAGCCTGCGTCACATTTTTTTCAATGCAAGCGAACTTTCCCTGATTCCTCCTGTCTGAACTTGTGCGCTTAGGAAGGGCCGGAAAAGAAAAACGATAACCTGATGGGGGTTTTACGGCTCTGATGAGCGACCAGAATCTACTGGACGAACAGCTGGTTGAACGGGTCCAGCGTGGCGATAAAAATGCATTCAACCTGTTGGTAAAAAAATACCAGCACAAGGTGGTCAACCTGGTGGCCAGGTATGTCAACAACCCGGGCGATGTACCGGATGTGGCGCAGGAGGCATTCATCAAGGCCTACCGTGCGTTGCCGACATTCCGTGGCGAGAGCGCGTTTTACACCTGGTTGTACCGGATCGCCGTGAATACGGCCAAAAATTATCTGACCTCTCAAGGGCGCAGGCCGCCCAGCAGTGACGTAGAGGCGGAAGAGGCAGAATACTATGGCGGTGGCGAAGCCTTGCAAGAGGTGGCTACCCCGGAAAACCTGACGCTGACCGACGAGATCAAGCGCACCGTGTTTTCTGCCATAGAAGCTTTGCCGGAAGACTTGAGGACAGCTATCACCCTTCGCGAACTGGAAGGGCTGAGCTACGAAGAGATTGCCGAAATCATGGATTGTCCGGTGGGTACGGTGAGATCCCGAATCTTCCGGGCGAGGGAAGCAATCGATAAAAGGCTGCAACCTCTGATCGAGAATTAACTGGGGAAAGACAGGTTAACTTATGGCAACTAAAGAGCAACTCTCGGCCCTGATGGACGGTGACTTGAGCGATGTTGAGGTTCTGAACGAGCTGGGAACGGATCCGGCTCTGCAAGACACCTGGTCTCGTTACCACCTGATTGGTGATGCCATGCGGGGGGACCTGCCGGTCAATCTGCAACTGGATCTGAGCGACAGCATCATGGCTGCGCTGGAAGATGAACCCACCATCCTGGCGCCCAAGCCGGTGGAGAGCAAACCTGCCGCACCGCAGCCGGGCACCGCCAAGGTCGTGCCGTTTCTGCGTCGTGCCGGCCAACAGGTGGGGCAATACGCCATTGCCGCCTCGGTCGCTGCCGCCGTCATCTTCGGGGTGCAGCAGTATCAGGGGCAGGATGGGCTGCCGACCAATCCGGTACTCAACACTATCCCCGTTGGTGGTAGTGCCTCACCGGTGAGCGTGCACTACCCGCAGGATGGCAACCGGGCCACTGCCCGTCAGCAAGGGCTGAGCGAGCAGCAGATGCAGGAGCAGCGCGAGCGCATCAATGCTTTCCTGCGTGACCACCAGTTGCAACAGCGTCTGCTGCAAGACAAGCAGATTCAGGAATAACGGATTTAGGGATCAGAACGTGCGCCAGTCCAGCCGTATTTTGCTGGCCTCTCTCCTGCTGATCAGTGCCAAGGCCTCGGCCGACGATAAGTCGGCCGAGGCCTTGTTGCAGCAGATGCAGAGTGCCGTCTCGCAACAGAATTTTGAATTGTCCATGGTCAAGGCCCGGCAGGGGCGCCTCGAACCTATCCGCTTCAGCCACGGCGTTATCGATGGCAAGGAGGTGGCCCACCTCAGCTATCTCGATGGCAAGACCATCGAGTATCTGCAGCGCCAGGATGAGTACACCTTCTTCGAAAATACCC
Organism: Aeromonas sp. QDB34; assembly: GCF_027705405.1. Taxonomy (NCBI): domain Bacteria; kingdom Pseudomonadati; phylum Pseudomonadota; class Gammaproteobacteria; order Aeromonadales; family Aeromonadaceae; genus Aeromonas; species Aeromonas sp. QDB34. The sequence goes on from NZ_JAPDBT010000014.1 coordinate 45,239, forward strand.
ACGAACCTTACACCCTCAAAGGCGCCCGCTTCCCCGGTGTGTGGGCGAGCCTGGTCAGGATGCCGCTGCCACGGGTGCTGGAGAGCTATGACCCCGTGCTGGCCGGTCGCAGCCGGGCAGCCGGGTTGGTGGCACAGGTCGTGCGGCTGGTGCCCAAAGAGGCCGACAAGTACGGCTTCGTGCTCTGGATCGACGAGCAGAGCCACCTGCTGGTGCGGGTGGACATGGTGGATCGGGAAGGCAATCTGGTGGAACAGGTGCTGGGGGTGGATCTGGACAGGCTGCCTGCCCCGGCGCCCTGGCTGGTGAAGCTGGCTGGCAGCAAGCTGCCCCAGGCACTGGCACTGGAAGACGCCTACCCGGCGCCGCAGCAGCAGCTGAACTGGCACCTGACCTGGTTGCCGGAGGGGTTCAAGGTGCTCTCGCGGGATCGGCATCAGCTGGTCACCACCAGCCTGCCGGTGGATTACATGATGCTCTCCGATGGGCTGGTGGATCTCTCGGTCTACGTTGCCCGGGTTGATCCCAAGCAGGCGGTGCGCCAGCAGTTGATCCGCCAGGGCGCCACCTCGCTGGTGAGCTATGTCAACGACGTGGGGGTCGAGATCACTGTGGTGGGGGAAGTGCCGGCCGACACCGCCAAACGCATCGCCGAGTCGGTGCAACCGCTGGCCCGCAACGAGACCGTCCAGTAGTCGCCGATGCACTGTTGCTTGCCCAATCCGGGCAGTCATGTTCAGATTGGGTCAATCTCTGTCTAGTTAATGTGGAACCGTCTTGTGAGTGGAATGAGCGAAGAGCTGGCAACCGTAGTGGCCATTGATGGACAACATGCCTGGGTGGAGTGCGAACGGCGCTCCGCCTGTAGCGGTTGCCATCAACAGTCCAACTGCGGTACCGGCACGGTAGCCAAGGCGTTTCCGTTGCAGGCGCAGCGGCTGCGGGTGGCACTCACCATCGAGGTGAGCGTCGGCCAGCAAGTGAGGCTCGGCATCCCCCAGGCGAGCATTCTGCAGGGGGCGGCGCTGGTCTACGTGCTGCCGCTGTTCTGTCTGCTGGTGGGAGCCCTGCTGGGGCAACTCTGGCTGGCGCCCTTGCTGTCGGCCGGGGAGGGGGTCACCATCCTCAGTTGCCTGCTGGGCGGCCTTATCGGATTTTCACTGGTTCGTTACTTTTCCAACCGGCTCGATCAGGGGGCTTATGGTCCCCGCATGCTGGGTGTGGTCCTGCCTACCCGCCACCTCTCCTGACACTGTCCAGGCCTGTATTTCTGGTGCTTCGTCGACTAAAGATTGGCCGTCGACCGGGTTATCCAGTAAAATCCTGCCTCCATATCCGGCCCTAACCTAATTTTGAGTGATTCTTGCTCGATGAAACACATTCGTAACTTTTCGATTATTGCGCACATCGACCACGGTAAATCGACCCTGTCGGACCGTCTGATCCAGACTTGTGGCGGCCTGTCCGACCGCGAGATGCAGGCTCAGGTGCTTGACTCCATGGACCTGGAGCGCGAGCGCGGCATTACCATCAAAGCACAGAGTGTGACCCTGAACTACCAGGCACAAGACGGTAACACCTACCAGCTGAACTTTATCGACACCCCTGGCCACGTGGATTTCTCCTACGAGGTCTCCCGCTCGTTGGCGGCCTGTGAAGGGGCGCTGCTGGTGGTGGATGCCGGCCAGGGGGTTGAGGCACAGACTCTGGCCAACTGCTATACCGCCATGGAAATGGATCTGGAAGTGGTGCCAGTGCTGAACAAGATCGACCTGCCGGCCGCCGAGCCGGAGCGGGTTGCCGAAGAGATCGAAGACATCGTCGGCATCGACGCGGTCGATGCGGTGCGCTGCTCCGCCAAGACCGGCCTGGGTGTTGACCTGGTGCTGGAAGAGATCGTGGCCCGGATCCCGGCGCCGGAAGGTGATCCGGATGCGCCGCTGCAGGCGCTGATCATCGACTCCTGGTTCGACTCCTATCTGGGCGTCGTGTCGCTGGTGCGGATCAAGAACGGTTCTCTCAAGAAGAACGACAAGATCAAGGTGATGAGCACCGGTCAGGTGTGGGGTGTCGATCGTATCGGTATCTTCACGCCCAAACAGGTGGACACCATGGGGCTGGGTTGCGGCGAGGTAGGTTGGGTTGTCTGCGGTATCAAGGACATCCACGGCGCGCCGGTGGGCGATACCCTGACCCAGGCCAAGAACGGTGCCGAGAAGGCGCTGGCTGGCTTCAAGAAAGTGAAACCGCAGGTGTATGCGGGTCTGTTCCCCATCTCCAGCGATGACTACGAGTCGTTCCGTGACGCCCTCGACAAGCTCTCCCTGAACGATGCTTCCCTGTTCTTCGAACCGGAGAGCTCCACCGCGCTGGGCTTCGGCTTCCGTTGCGGCTTCCTCGGCATGCTGCACATGGAGATCATCCAGGAGCGGCTGGAGCGTGAATACGATCTGGATCTGATCACCACGGCGCCGACCGTGGTCTACGAGATCGAGCTGACCGACGGTACTACCATCCACATCGACAGCCCGGCCCAGATGCCCGCCATCACCAGCATCAAGGAGATGCGCGAGCCGATCGCCGAGTGTCACATCCTGCTGCCGCAGGAGTACATGGGCAACGTGATCACCCTTTGTATCGAGAAGCGCGGCGTGCAGACCAACATGGTCTACCACGGCAAGCAGGTGGCTCTGACCTACGAGATCCCGATGGCGGAAGTGGTGCTCGATTTCTTCGACCGCCTGAAGTCCACCAGCCGTGGCTATGCCTCGCTGGACTACGGCTTCAAGCGCTTCGAGACCTCCGACATGGTCCGTCTGGACATCATGATCAACGGCGAGCGGGTCGACGCCTTGGCCATCATCACCCACAAGGAGAACGCCCAGTACCGCGGTCGCCAGGTGGTGGAGAAGATGCGCGAGCTGATCCCGCGCCAGATGTTCGATATCGCCATCCAGGCTGCCATCGGCAACCAGATCATCGCTCGCAGTACCGTCAAGGCGCTGCGCAAGGACGTGACCGCCAAGTGTTACGGTGGTGACGTGAGCCGGAAGAAGAAGCTGCTGAACAAGCAGAAAGAAGGTAAGAAGCGGATGAAGTCTCTGGGCCGTGTCGACGTGCCGCAGGAAGCTTTCCTCGCAATTCTCCACGTCGGAAAGGACTAATAGATGGCAAGCACGTTTTCCCTGATCCTGGTGGTGGTCTGCGCGATCACCGGTGTTATCTGGTGTCTGGACAAGATGATCTGGTCCAAGCAGCGGGCCGCCAAGATTGCCGTGGCCCGTGCCCACGGCGGCGCCCATCTGGACGAGAAAACCCTGGCCAAGGTGGCGCCGGTGCCGGTCTGGATCGAGCAGACCGCCGGGGTATTCCCGGTCATCACGCTGGTATTGATCTTGCGTTCGTTCATCTTTGAACCGTTCCAGATCCCGTCGGGTTCCATGATGCCCACCCTGCTGGTGGGCGACTTCATCCTGGTGGAGAAGTTTGCCTATGGTCTAAAGGATCCGGTGACCAACACCAAGTTCCTCGAGACCGGTGAGCCCAAACGCGGCGACGTGGTGGTGTTCAAGTATCCGCTGGATACCCGGGTGGACTACATCAAGCGCGTAGTCGGCATGCCGGGGGATCGGGTCATCTATCGCAACAAGGAGCTGATGATCCGGCCAAAGTGCGATGAACAGGAAGGGAAAACGTGCCCGGGCTTCCAGAAGCTCGACGTCAAGTTTGAACAAAGGGGTGAATTTACCCAGATGGGGATCCCGCTTGACCGCTATACCGAGCAGCTGGGCGAGGTGTCTCACGAGACCCTGCGCAACCCGCTGATGCCCGATATGGTCGGCCGTTACTACCGCCAGCCCGGCACCTACCCAGACGAATGGGTGGTGCCGGAAGGCCAGTACTTCGTGATGGGTGACAACCGTGACAACAGTACCGACAGTCGTTTCTGGGGCTTCGTGCCCGAGCAGAACCTGGTCGGCAAGGCGGTCGCTATCTGGATAAGTTTTGAATTCGAGCGCGAAGAAGGCTCCCTGCTGCCAAGCTGGGTACCGACAGGGGTGCGCTTCAACCGCATTGGCGGAATCAAGTAAATGAATATCAAGATGAACAGACTGCAGTCCCGTCTAGGGCATGTCTTTCAGGATCAAGAACTGCTGACCCGGGCGCTGACTCACCGCAGCGCCGGTTCCCGTCACAACGAGCGACTGGAATTCCTGGGTGACTCCATTTTGAGTCTGGTGATTGCCGATGATCTCTTCCACCGCTTCCCGCAGGCGGCGGAAGGGGATCTCAGTCGCATGCGCGCCACCCTGGTGCGCGAGAAGACCCTGGCCGAACTGGGCCGGGAGTTCGACCTCGGGGATCACCTGATCCTGGGGCCGGGTGAGCTGAAAAGCGGCGGTTTTCGCCGTGAATCCATTCTGGCCGACACGGTCGAGGCGGTGATCGGCGCCGTCTATCTGGATACCAATCTTGAGACGGTACGGACGCTGCTGCTGGGCTGGTACGCCAGCCGCCTGGAGGAGATCAAACCGGGCATAGAGCAGAAGGATCCCAAGACCCGTCTGCAAGAAATTCTGCAGGGAAGCCGCAAATCCCTGCCGACCTACACTGTGACCAACGTCAAGGGCGAAGCCCACAACCAGGAGTTCACCGTCCAGTGTGACGTGGAAGGCCTGGATGGTCCGCTGGTCGGGGTCGGCACCAGCCGTCGCAAGGCCGAACAGGCCGCTGCGCAGCAAGCATTGGAAAAACTGTCATGACAGATACCACCTACTGCGGCTTTGTCGCCATCGTGGGCCGCCCCAATGTGGGCAAGTCCACCCTGCTCAACAAGCTGCTTGGCCAGAAGGTCAGCATCACCTCAAAGAAGCCCCAGACCACCCGTCACCGGATCTTGGGGATCGACACCGAGGAGAACTACCAGACCATCTATGTCGATACACCGGGTCTGCACATCGAAGAGAAGCGGGCCATCAACCGCCTGATGAACCGCGCCGCCACCAGTTCGCTGGGGGACGTGGCCATGGTGGTGTTCATGGTCGACGGGACTCACTGGACCAAGGACGACGAGATGGTGCTCGGCAAGCTGCGTCACCTCAAGTGCCCGGTGGTGCTGGCGGTCAACAAGATCGACAACGTCAAAGAGAAAGAGGATCTGCTGCCGCACCTCGAGTGGCTGGGTCAGCAGATGAACTTCGCCCACATCCTGCCCATCAGTGCCGAGAAGGGCACCAACGTGGAGAAGATCCGCGAGTGGGCCAAGGATCTGCTGCCGGAAAACGTTCACTTCTTCCCGGAAGACTACGTGACCGACCGTTCCTCCCGCTTCATGGCCTCCGAGATCATCCGCGAGAAGCTGATGCGCTTCACCGGTGAGGAGCTGCCCTACTCGGTGACGGTGGAGATCGAGCGCTTCAAGGTGGAGGAGAACGGTCTCTACCATATCCACGGCCTCATTCTGGTGGAGCGCGACGGTCAGAAGAAGATGGTCATCGGCAACAAGGGCGAGAAGATCAAGACCATCGGCACCGAGGCGCGCCTCGACATGGAACGGCTGTTCCAGAACAAGGTGCACCTGGAGCTGTGGGTCAAGGTCAAATCCGGTTGGGCTGACGACGAGCGCGCCCTGCGCAGTCTCGGCTACGGTGACGACTGATTGCTGACCCCGGCTTTCGTCATCCACAGTCGGCCCTATCGGGAGACCAGCCAGCTGGTCGAGGTTTTCACCCAGGATAGTGGTCGTTTTACTCTGGTGGCTCGCGGTTCCCGCGGGCCACGCTCGCCTCTGAAGGGGCTGTTGCAACCCTTTACCCTGCTCACCATCGCCTGGCGTGGCAAGGGCGATCTCAAGAATCTCACCCAGGTCGAGTGCCCGGATCACTCCCTGCGGCTCGGCGGCGATCGCCTCTTCTACGGCCTCTATCTCAACGAACTGGTCTACTACCTGCTGGAAGCCCACACCCCGTTCCCGGAAGTGTTTGACGCCTATGCCCGCGCCATCATGGCGCTGGCCGATGGCGAGACGCCGGAGCTGCCGCTGCGCCGCTTCGAATTCCTGCTGCTGCAGGCGCTCGGCTACGCGGTGGACTTCGAATATGCCGCCGACGATGAGTCGCCGATCCAGCCCGAGCTGCTGTACGGCTTCGAGCGTGAATTGGGCTTTGTCGCTTGCGAGCGGGCGCCGGATCCCCGTACCCTGTTTCTCGGCGCGCACCTGCTGGCCTTTGCCGAGGGGCGCTTCGACAGTCCGCCCCTGCTGCAGGCGGCCAAGCGTTTCAGCCGGCTGGCACTGCAGCCCTATCTGGGACGGCGCCAGTTGAAGAGCCGAGAGCTGTTTTTAAAACGCCGCAATAGCCTGGGTTAACCCCCCTACGGCGTTACCCGACATGGCAAGAATGTTACCTGGGTCCGATTACGCTGCGCTAATCGAACCTACAAGCTGATATACGGATATCCGCGCGGTAGCCGCGCAGTCAACAGATGAAGAGTTTCAAGGAGTCCTCAATGAGTGAAATCTATCTGGGTGTGAACATCGATCACATCGCCACCCTGCGCAACGCCCGCGGCACCCAGTACCCGGATCCGGTACAGGCCGCCTTTGTGGCCGAGCAGGCCGGTGCCGATGGCATCACTGTGCACCTGCGTGAAGATCGCCGTCACATCACCGACCGTGACGTGGAGATCCTGCGCCAGACCATCCAGACCAGAATGAACCTGGAGATGGCGGTGACCGAAGAGATGATCGGCATCGCCTGCCGCATCCAGCCCCACTTCGTCTGCCTGGTGCCGGAGAAGCGCACCGAGGTGACCACCGAGGGTGGCCTGGACGTGGCCGGCCAGCTGGACAAGGTGACTGACGCCGTGGCCCGCCTCGCAGCTGTCGGCGCTCAGGTATCCCTCTTCATCGATGCGGATCCGTTGCAGATCGATGCTGCCGCCGCGAGCGGTGCTCCCTTCATCGAGATCCACACCGGCCGCTACGCCGATGCCACCACGGATGCCGCGCGCAACGCCGAGTTCAAGCGCATCGCCGCCGGTGCCTCCTACGCCGCTGGCAAGGGGCTAAAGGTCAATGCCGGCCACGGCCTGCACTACCACAACGTCAAGGCCATCGCCGCCATCCCCGAGCTCTATGAGCTCAATATCGGCCACGCCATTATCGGCCGCGCCGCCTTCGACGGCCTAGCCAAGGCAGTCAGCGACATGCGCCTGCTGATGCAGGAAGCCCGTCAGGGGATCTGATCTGTCGGCAGGGGCTGAGCCCCGCGGCACGAAGAAAAAGGGACGCCACGGCGTCCCTTTTTGTCAGGTCAAACTTGGTCTGGGTCAGGACTTTTTCACAGCAGCGGGTTTGTCTCCGGCCGGGGTCAGCTCCAGGGTGATCAGCTCCAGCGGCGCCAGGGTGATGAGGCGGGGGGCATCGAGGGTGGCCGGTACGCTGGCATTGCTGCCGTAGCGTGGCTGCACCGTGAAGCGGGTGGCCTCGCCCGCCGGGATCTCCAGCTGGCGCTGAGGCTCCAGCAGGAATGTCTGCGGCTGGCTGGAGGGGTTGCGCAGGGTGATGAAGGCGCGGCTCGGACTCCAGGCCGCCCAGCCATACACCGCCAGCAGGGTGGGGTCGCCGCCGATCCAGTGGCTATCGAACAGCACGGCCTGATTCTGCTGTGACCAGAGGGCCGCCTTGGCCAGCAGGTCCCAGTTCTGGCCGCTCAGCAGTTCCGGCGTGAGATAGAGCTCCTGCAACTGGGTGCCGGTGGCGAAGTAGCTCCAGGCCTGATCGGCGAAATCCTGCGGTGACTGCCGATCCAGGTGTTTGGCCTGTTTGGCATAGACCAGCCCGTGCAGCATCAGGGAGTTGAGCGGGAACAGGGGGCCGTTCTTGACGATGGATCGATAGGTCTCGGCATCCCGGTAGGTGATCCACTGCTGCACCCTGGAGCCGGGTCCGTAGAAGTTGATGTCATCGCCGCCGCGCCAGATGGAGTCGGCAAAGAACAGCCAGGCGGGGGAGGCGGTGGTGCCGGTGGTCAGGTTGATGAACACCTTCGGATTGGCGGCCCGCGCATCTGCAATCAGGTGGATGGCGGCATCGAAGTCGCTGGTAAAGCGACTCCCCTCGATCAGCTTGTCCGCATTGCCGGTCCCGTCGAACTTGAAGTGGGTGACCCCCTGATCCTTGATGAGCGACATCACCTTCTGGTGGAAGTTCTGGTAGTAGACCGGGCCGGAGAGGGCGAACTTGCCATCGCTCAGCTCATAGCCGAACTCGGCGGCATGGGAGACCCGCTCATCCCTTGGCTTGTTGTAGCCACCCCAGGGGGAGAGCCAGATCCCGAGCTGGGCATGGTAGCGTTCGGCCGCACGCTTGAGCTTGCTGAAGCCGTTGGGGAAGTCCTTGCTGAAGCCCCAGTTGCCCAGTCGATCGTCCCAGCCGTCGTCAAACAGAAAGCCGTTCATGGGCACTCCGCGCCGGCTGATCAGCGCCTCGCCGAACTGATCGATGCGCTTGAGTGCCTCGGCCTCCGTGTAGGGATTGAAGAAGCCGATGTCGAGCCAGGAGTTGTAATGCAGGTAGGGGGCGTAGGGGCGATCGCGGGCCTCGTTGAGGAAGCGGTTGAAGTCGCGCCTGAGCTGACCCCCGCCAAAGGTGCCGACATAGGTGCGATAGCTGAGCGGCTTGCCTTCGGCGAGCGGCAGCTTGAGCGGGATCAGCTGGCTGACGCCACCCTCGTAGGCCCGGGTATTGACCAGCGGATTCTGGGGGGTAATGAAGAAGCTGTCGCTGACGATGGGCGAGCTGTTGATGGCGCCATAGACAAACGGTGCCTGGGAGTGGAAGGGAAGCATGGAGAAGCCGTTGATCTTTTTGCCGTTCTTGAGGGTGTCAAGGGCAAAGTCGATGCTGGCGTAGCGCTTGTCCCGGCCCAGCCGGATGGCGCTCTTGACCACGAAGTCGGCATTTTCCAACGCCATCTCGATCCGGTCATCGCTCTTGGTAAATGCGGTGACCTTGAAATCGGCGGAGGGGGTCAGCCGATCATCCGCCCCCTTGATGTCGAACAGGTTGTCAGAGCGAATGAGATCGCCGTTGGCGGTATTGGTGAAGGTCAGCTCCCGGAACTTGCCGGCATCGGTCTCGACCTTGATACGGTACTGGTCACCCTCCAGCGACAGGGTTTCGGCCTGGGCGAAGGGGGTCAGCATGAGCAGCAGCGTCATGGCGGTACGTGCGTGCATGGTTGTCTCCACGTGTTGATGTGAGTGAGGTGTGAGTCGGCAGAACCTCGTCTGTGATACCGGGATGGAGGCGGGCTCGCCGCAGCGGGCCCGGCTCGGGGATTACAGCTTGCCGTCGCTCATGCACATGCGGATCTTGGCGGCGACCACCTCCTCCATGGCGGCCATGGCGGGCACCAGATACTGGCGCGGGTCGCTGGCGTCGGGGTGGGAGGCCAGGAACGCCTTCATGGCGTCGGAGAAGGCGATCTTGAGCTCGGTGGCCACGTTGACCTTGCACACCCCGAGCTCGATGCAGCGGCGCACGTCCCGGTCGGGAATGCCGGAGGCGCCGTGCAGCACCAGCGGCACCGCTACCCTGGCCCGGATGGCGGCGAGGCGCTCGAAGTCGAGGCGCGGCTCCTCCTTGTAGAGGCCGTGGGCCGTGCCGATGGCGACGGCCAGGGAGTCGATGCCGGTGCGCGTCACGAACTCGGCCGCCTTGTCCGGGTCGGTCAGATGGGCGTTGGCGGCGTCCACGATGAGGTCATCCTCCTGTCCACCGAGCTGGCCCAGTTCGGCCTCCACGCTCGCCCCCATGCGGTGGCAGAAGGTGACGACCCGCTGCACCTTGGCGACGTTCTCCTCGAACGGCAGATGGGAGGCGTCGATCATGGCGGAGTGGATGCCGGCCTCGACCTTGTAGTGGATATCCTGCTCGTCCTCGTGGTGATCCAGATGCAGCACCAGCGGGATGCGGTACTGATGGGCAGCCGAGGCGCAGATGGAGACCAGGTATTCGACCCCGGCGTGGCGGTAGGTACCCGGCGTGGCGGCCAGGATCACCGGGGAGTTCAGCTTGGCGGCGGTGCGGGCCACCACCTCGACGGTCTCCAGGTTGTGGATGTTGAAGGCGGGCACCGCATAGCCGCGGCGCTGGGCATCTTTAAGCATTTCATGGGACGAGATCAGATACATGAGGACTCCTTGGCACCCTGGTGGGCACCAGCTTCAGGGAAAGAGAGCGGGGTAAGGGCGGGGAGGATCTTCCGGCCCGTCACCCAGATATGTTGTTGATTGAGTTCCGCAGTCAGGGCGAGCAGGTTGGCCTGCTTGCCGACGGCCAGCGAGCCGAGGCGATGTGCCATCCCCAGCAGCCGGGCCGGTGCCAGCGAAGCCATGCGGATGGCCTCCTCCAGCGGCACGCCGGCCAGCTGCACCATGTTGCGCACGGCGCCGAGCAGGGTGAGGGTGCTGCCCGCCAGGCCGCCGGTGTCGGTGCGCACCACCCCGTCCTTCATCTCCACCCGGTAGTCGCCGAGCAGGTAGTGACCGTCCGGCATGCCGGCGGCGCGCATGGCATCCGTGATGAGCAGCAGGCGATCCCTGGCGCAGCAGTGACAGAGTCTGAGCACGCTCGGATGGACGTGGTGGCCGTCGGCGATGAGCTCCAGCCAGGCATCGGGATGCACCAGCCCCGCGCCGACCATGCCGGGTTCTCTGTGGTGCAGGCCGCGCATGCCGTTGAAGCAGTGCACCAGCCCGGAGGCTCCCGCCGCCAGTGCCGCCATGGTGGTGTCGTGGTCGGCGGCGGAGTGACCCAGCATCACCCGGATGCCGGCCTGCTTGAGATGACGGATGGCGGCCAGCGCCCTGGCCTTCTCGGGGGCGAGGGCGACCACCTTCAGGGTGCCTCGCGCCACCTGTTGCAGCCGGTCGAGCTCCGCCAGATCCAGCTCCCGGAACAGGGCCGGGTCATGGGCACCCTTGTTGTCCGGGGTGAAGTAGGGCCCCTCCAGATAGCTGCCGAGCAGCTGTGCACCCGGCAGGGGACTGGCCATGGCATCGGCGATGCGACTGAGGGTGCTAAGGATGGCGGGCAGCGGAGCGGTGACCGTGGTGGCGAGGAAGGCGCCCACCCCTTCTGCCGCCTTGGCAAGGGAGAGGCGGGCCAGGGCGTCGGCCGCCTCATCCATCACGTCGACGCCGGCCCCGCCGTGGACGTGGCCATCAATGAGGGCGGGCACCAGCAGCTCGACCTCCCGCTCCGGGTCGTCGGCCGGGATGGGGTCGATGGCGGTGATGACGCCCGCTTCATGGGTCAGTACCTGATGTGTCAGCCAGCCCTGCTCGGTCAGCAGGCGGCGGGCGCGGATCCGCTCTGCCATCTAGATCCCCTCCTCGGCCAGCGTCTCGGCCCGCTCGCGCGCCAGCTCGTCCACCAGGCTGGTGAGGCCGCGATGACCGCAGCACAGCGCCTGTTCACGAAACTGGGACGGGGTCAGCTCGCCGCGCTCCATCACCATCTCCAGCAGCAGCTGCAGATTGGTGCCGGTGACCACCTCCCGCCCGGGTTGGCGCAGCGCCAGGGTGGAGGCGACCCGAAACGGGGTTCCCCCCAGCAGGTCGGTCAGAAAGACCACGCCATCCCCTCGTTCAACCTGAGTCAGGGCGGTTTCGCACTGATCCTGCAGCAGGGCCGTGGTGGAGGACTCGGGAAAGTCGATGGCGACCACCGCCTCCTGCTCGCCGAGGATCTGCAACATGGCCTGTTCCATGCCGCTGGCGAAGCCGCCGTGTCCGCAAATGATGATGCCCAACATAATCTGTTCCTTTACAGCAAAGGGCCGGCCTGGTGCCGGCACCGGATTAGAGGAAGCCTGCAAACTTGCCGACGATGCCGAGCACGACCGTGATGACGATGAGGCGCAGCGGGCTCCAGCCGCGGCGGATCAGCCCATACATGGCCAGGGTGTAGAGCAGCGGCAGGAAGGCGGGCATCAGCTTGTCGAGCACGTCCGCCTGCAGCTTCACCACCGCATCGCCGGCAGTGATCTCCAGGGTGGTGCCGAGCCGCACATAGGTGGCGACCAGGGCGCCGATCACCGTCATGCCGACGATGGAGGCGGCATGGCCCACCTTGCGGGTGTTGGCCTTGATGAGCGGAATGGCAGCCACCCCCATGCGGTAGGCGTAGTGCGCCAGCCCGAAGCGCAGGCCGAAGTGCACCAGGTTGAACAGCAGGAAGAAGACCACAGCCCCCATGATGGAGCCTTGCAGGGCCAGGTCGGCGCCGATGCCGCCGCAGATGGGCAGCAGGGTGAGCCAGAACATGGCATCGCCGATCCCGCCGAGCGGGGCACCGACCGCGATCTTGGTGCTCTGGATGCTGTTGACGTTCTGCTTGGAGCGCTCCATCGCTAGCACTATCCCCATCACGAAGGTGACCAGGAAGGGGTGGGTGTTGAAGAAGCCCATGTGGCCCTTCATCGCCCGGGAGAGATCCTTGGGGTTGGTGTGGATCTTTTGCAGTGCCGGCAGCAGGCCGTAAAGCCAGCCGGAGGCCTGCATCCGCTCGTAGTTGAAGGAGGCCTGCAGCAGTAGGGAACGCCAGGCGAAGCGGTTGATGTCCTGGCGGGTCAGCTCGGCCCCGAGGTGCTGATCTTCGTAGACGTCGTCGGAGACGGCGCGGGTCGGTTGCGGCTCGGCCGCCTGGGCCAGCCGGGTGGCGGTGTTGTTAGATGCCATCTTCGGTTTCCTCCTGGATGGGGCGGGTTTGTGGCGCCGGGTCCTTGCGCATGAAATCGATCAGAGCCATGGCCAGGGCGGCCGCTGCGATGGCCAGCACCGGCAGCTTGAGCCAGGCGGCGGCGACGAAACCGAGGATGAAGTAGGGGATGTAGACGTTCTTCATCATGATCTTGAGCAGCACGGCGAAGCCGATGGCGGGCATGATGCCGCCGGCGACGCCGAGGCCGTCGATGAGACGGGCGGGCAGCACGTCGATGGCGGTCTTGGCGTGTTCGGCCCCGAAGTAGGTGGGCAGGAAGGCACACAGGAAGTAGAAGGAGCCGAGCGCCAGCAGCGCCAGGTAGTTGACCCGCTCGATGCCGCGCACATCCCCCTGTTCCGCCATCCGGTCACAGCGGGACATGACCCCCGACATCACCGAGAAGAGGAAGGTGATCCCCATCTGGACCGCCACCGCGAACGGCACCGCGACCCCGACCGCCACATCCGGCTTGACCCCGGTGGTGATGGCGAAGGTGGCGCCGACTATGGTGCCGATGATGACGTTGGGCGGCTGGGCGCCTGCCAGCGGGGCCAGCCCCATCCAGACCAGCTCCAGGGTACCGCCCACCAGAATGCCGGTGGGCAGGTCGCCGAGGATCAGGCCCACCAGCGGGCCCAGTACCACGGGCCGGTGGAAGTGGGTCAGGCCGTTGAACAGGTCAAGCCCGGCGAAGAACGCCAGCATGCCCAGCAAGAGCCCTTGCAACAAACTGATTTCCATCACAATTGTCCTTAATCAGATGAGGTTGAAAATGTCCTGTGCCGGTTCGGTCGGCACCCCCTGGACAAAGCAGGCGACGTGGGCGTCCTGCAGGGCGCGAAACGCCGCTATGTCCGACTCGTCCACCGATACCGTCTTGTGGATCTGACGCTTGCCGTCGGCGTAGTGCATGTTGCCGACGTTGATACGGGGGATGGGCACCCCGCCCTCCACCAGGGTGCGAAAGTCCGCCGGACTCTTGCACACCAGCAGGATCTTCTGGCGATCGGCGGCCTTGCCGATGTTGTCGATCACCTTCTGCAGCGGCCAGAAGCGCACTGCGATGCCCTCCGCCAGCACCATCTCCATCAGGTTCTGCTGGATGGGGTCCTCTGCGACTTCGTCATTGGCTACCAGCACCAGATTGGCACCGGCGAAGCCGACCCATTGCACGCCGACCTGACCGTGGATCAGGCGCTCGTCGATACGGCTCAGCACTATGTTCGGCATCAGACGCCTCCTTGCTGGTTGAACGGATAGATGTTGACCCCCTGCACGACCCGGTTGACCCGCCCGCTCGGGCAGGGATTGTCCGGGGTGATGCCCAGCACCAGCGCGGTGTGGAAGGCGTAGTACTGGGCGTAGAGCAGGTAGCAGAGCGCCAGCTCGGCGTCGTCACCGTTGAGGGGGGTGGGCAGGTAGATGTGTTCGCCGGCGCTGATGAGCGGATCCGGCCGGTCGGCCAGGGCGACCACCCGGGCGGCATGGCCGTCCTGGCGCAGCTCGCCGAGCAGGTCCAGATCGTACTGGCGGGTATAGGGATCGTTGGACACCATCAGCACGATCAGGGTCTGCCGATTGATGGCCGACTTGGGCCCGTGGCGAAAGCCGGTGGGGGAGTCGTGCATGGCCATCACCTGGCCGGCGGTGAGCTCCAGCAGCTTGAGGGCCGCCTCCTGGGCCACCCCCTGCAGGCTGCCACTGCCAAGGTAGATGACCCGCTCCGGCAGCGGTCGATCCCACTCGGGCACCTTCAGCTCGGCCTGGGGCAGGATGGCGTCCCCCAGCGCGATGAGCGGCTGGCTGGCGATTGGGTTGAACTGGCGTGGCAGGAACACCGCCAGGCAGCTCAGCATCATGCTGGTGAGGCTGCTGGTCATGGCAAAGCTGCGGTCGTGGGTCTGGGGCGGCATCAGCAGCGCCAGGGAGCGGGCATCCTTCTGACAGCGGCGATAGAGTTCCCCCTCACCGTTGCAGGTCAGCACCAGGTGGTGGCACTCGCTCAGCAGCTGGCTGGCCAGCTCCACTGCCGCCACGCTCTCCGGGCTGTTGCCGGAGCGGGCGAAGGAGATAAGCAGGGTCGGGCAGTCCTGTGCCAGGTATTCGCCCGGATCGGTGACGATGTCGGTGGTGGCGATCGCCTCGAAGCGGCCGTTGAGGCGGGCACTGAGATAGGGGGCGAGGGCGCGGCCGGCAAAGGCGGAGGTGCCGGCTCCGGTCAGGATCACCCGCAGGTTGCCCCGCGACAGCAGGGGCAGCAGGAAGCGCTCTATGGTGGCGCGGCACTCCTCCACCATGGTGAGGGTCTCCCGCCAGGTGGCGGGTTGCTGGCGAATTTCACGGGCGGTGGCCAGGCCGTTGGCCGACCGCAGCGTCTCTTCTGGATAACCAAGGATCATCTCTACAACTCCTTATACAACCGGGGTCAGCCGGGAGTGGCTGGCGGGAACGGCGCTGCAGGCCGCCGCGTATTGGCGCAGCACCTCCTGCACCTGATCGAGAATGAGGTCGTGAACCCGGGGCGACAGCGTGCCCTGGCGCACCTTGCGGTATTGCAGCGGCAGGTGCTGGCTGAGCAGCGGCAGGGGAATGGGTTCGGCGGCCAGGTTGGCCAGCAATCTGGCGTAACAGTCGTCGACCCGGCTGTCGGGCCAGTAGTAGCGAATGCGATCGGAGTAGCTGTAGCCGCGGGCCAGCCGGCACTCGTTGGGGCTGCCCTGATAGTGGCTGCGCCAGAAGTCGGGGCGATCCAGCATGGTCTCTTCCAGCACCTGGCGCAGGCCCGAGCAGGCTTTGGCCACCACCAGCTCCTCCTCGATGGCAGCGAGGGCAAACAGTGCCTCGCGCAGGGCAAAGGTGAGGGCGGGGCCGACCTTGAGGATGGCGAAGTGATCGCGCACCAGCTGGCGGTAGGCGTCCGGGGTCTGGTAATCGGTGGAGTGGGCCTCGAACACCAGATGGGGATAGGCCTCGATCATCCGGCTCAAGGGGGCGGCCCGCTCGGGACGGTAGTCGATGACGTGGGTGTGGTCGAACTCCACGCCGGGCTGCACCACCAGACCGATCACCCGCGGCCAGAGCTGGACCAGTCCGGCCTGCTCGAAGGCCTGCTGGTGGGCGGCCAGGGTGTGGCGCGCCGCCTCCGGCGTGGTGACTGCCAGCTCGGCCAGCTCTTCGTGGGCACCGCCCGGTACCGGCACTTCGGTGCCAATCACATAGACCAGGTCGCTGTGGCCAAACTGCCGGATGGCGGTCTGCTCGGCCACGTTTGCCAGCCGGGCGGCACGCGCCGCCACCAGCTCGTCGGTCAGCGGCACCGGATCCCCCTGGCAGGACATGCTGCAGTCGAGGTGGATCTTCTTGAAGCCGGCCGCGACATAGCTGGCGATGAGATCCTCGGCGTGGGCCATGGCCCGTTCGGCGGGCTCGCTCTGCCAGCGGTTGGGGCCGAGGTGATCCCCACCCAGTACCAGCCGCTGCACGGGAAAGCGGCACTCGGCGGCGAGCCGGTGCAGCAGGTCGTGAAAATCGGCCGGCGTCATGCCGGTGTAGCCGCCAAATTGATCCACCTGATTGGAGGTGGCCTCGACCAGCAGCAGCTGGTCCCCTTGCGCCGCCAGTCGCAGGGCCGCCTCCAGCACCAGCGGATGGGCGGAGCAGACTGCGTAGATCCCGACCTGCTCCCCCTGCTTGTGTTGTGCGACCAGATCCAGCATTGATTTCATTTCCCTCTTCCTCTTGGCCTGAACAAGATGCTTTGCTTTCGATTTCTTTCTTTACCCTAGGCGTACGGCGTTCGAAACGAAATAAAAGTGTGTTCACATCTTGAGCAAGATCACAAAAAGAAATGAATCGAAAGGTTCGTGGCTGTTTTAGGGAGTCTGACGGCACTTTTCAATTCAATGAAAGCTTGATTTGCCACCGAGGCTGAGTGTTAATAGGGAAACGTAACGAAGTGAAAGCTCTACTTTCACCACAGGACTCCGGCAGAGAGACTATGCAAATCACCGAAAAGAGCGTGCTCGGCACCAGCGAGCGACGGGAGCGCATCATTCAGCAGCTGCGCAGCAATGGCAGCGTTCAGGTCAACGAGCTGGCC
Organism: Aeromonas sp. QDB34; assembly: GCF_027705405.1. Taxonomy (NCBI): domain Bacteria; kingdom Pseudomonadati; phylum Pseudomonadota; class Gammaproteobacteria; order Aeromonadales; family Aeromonadaceae; genus Aeromonas; species Aeromonas sp. QDB34. The sequence continues at coordinate 62,110 of NZ_JAPDBT010000014.1, forward strand.
GGCCACTATCAGGTTTCCACCGTCACCATCCGCAACGATCTGGCATTTCTGGAGAAACAGGGGGTGGCGGTGCGCGCCTACGGTGGCGCCCTGTTGTGTGAATCCGGCCAGCCGGTGGCCGAGCGCACCATCGCCGACAAGAGCGTGCTCAACACCCCGGTCAAGCAGCGCATCGGCGCCATGGCGGCGAGTCTGGTGCAGCCGGGTTGCCGCCTCATTCTCGACTCGGGTACCACCACCCTGGAGGTGGCACGCCACCTGCGCGATCACCAGGAGATAGTGGTGATGACCAACGGCATGAACGTGGCGAATGCCCTGCTGGAGGCGGAAGGGGTCGAACTGCTGATGACGGGGGGCCACCTGCGCCGCAAGTCGCTCTCCTTCTACGGCGCCCAGGCGGATCTCTCCTTGCAGAACTATCACTTTGACCTGCTGTTTCTCGGGGTGGATGGCATCGATCTGGAGCGCGGCGTCAGCACCCATCACGAAGACGAGGCCAGGCTCAACCGCTGCATGTGCCACGTGGCCGAGCGGATCATCGTCGTGACCGACTCCAGCAAGTTTGGCCGGTTGAGTCTGCACAAGATCATCGATACCCGGCGCATCCACACCCTGATCACCGACGACGCCATTGCGGCCGAGACCCTGGCCGGTCTGCGTCAGGCCGGGATAGAGGTGCTGCTGGTGGAGGCCTGAGTCGGCACTCGAGTGAGAATGCGAAAGAGGGACGCCGCGGCGTCCCTCTTTCGTGGTCGGGGGCAAAGCTCAGCGTTGCTCGGGAAAGTAACGCTCGAGCAGGGCAGTGAGGATGGCCTGGCTCTCGGCATCCGCTTCACCGCTGACCAGGGCGGGCCGAAAGTGGAGCTGGAAGGCGCGCAGGGCGGCGCGGCTCTGCTCATCCCAACTGCCGCTCGGGGCGACGCCGTAGCCGTAGCGGGCCAGCCGTTGCTGCCAGCCGAGGGCATCCCAGGCCGGTGCCGGCTGCTGGCGCAATTCGGCCAGCCGGGTTTCGTCGGGCCAGGCTCCCACCCCGTAGTGCAGGGCCAGCTCGCGCCAGGGGAAGTGGGGGCCGGGATCCTGCTTGCGCTCGGGGGCGACATCGCTGTGTGCCAGTACCTGGGTGGGGGGGATCTGGTAGCGCTCGACCAGCTTGCGGGTGAGGGCGCCGAGGGCGGCTATCTGCGCCTGGGTGTAGGGCTGCCAGCGACGCTGGTGGGCGGGTAGCAACTCATCTTGTGGCGGGTAGCCGAGGTTGACGATCTCGATGCCGAGCGAGCTGGCGTTGAGCCCCGCATATTGATGCCAGCGACTGCGGCCGGCATGCCAGGCGCGCTGGCTGTCGGGCACCAGCTGGTAGACCGGCAGCGGCTGCTCATCGGTATCGCGCGGGATCAGGTAATGGGCGCTCACCTGATGGGCCGGCTCGGTCAGCAGGCGCAGGGAGTGGCCATCGTCTTCGTCCGTGTAGTGCAGGATCAGAAAGGCGATGCGCTCGTTCTGGCTGGCGCTCTGATAGTCGTTGTTGAGCCGATAGGGGGCGGGCTGGCAGGCGCAGAGCAGCAGGGCGAGGCAGAGTGCAAACCAGCGGCGATCTGTGCGCGGGAGGTGAATACCCAGTTGCCATGGCCGGCGCCACCCACCGGCCGCCTGCTGGCGGGATGACGGTGAGTGCAGACGCCGGCCCATGGTTCAGCCGCGATACTTGGCGGTGAGACCGATGAGGAAGTTGCGCAGGATCTGATCCCCGCAATCCTGATAGTGCTTGTGGTCCCGTGAGCGGAACAAGGCGCTCAGCTCGGACTTGGAGAGGTTGAAGTGGGCCAGCTTGAGGGTGCCCAGCATGTCCTCTTCCTTGAAGTTGAGGCCGATGCGCAGCTTGCGCAGGATCATGTTGTTGTTGATCCGGTTCGGGATCACCTGGGCCGGCGCATCTTCCCGCGCGCCGCGGCGCACCAGGATGAAGCCGTCGAGGAACTGGCTCAGGGCCGAATCCGGACAGGCGGCAAAGCCCGCTTCCTGCTCTTCCCCTTCCTCCGCCTCTTTGATCAGCCAGCCGTGCAGCTGGGCATGGGTGACGGTCAGGTTGCCCTTGGCAAACATGTCGACCATCTGGTCGTTGCTGATGCTGAGGGCGTAGCGCAGGCGGCGCAAAATATCGTTGTTGGTCATGTCGACTCCTGTGGAAACGGCGCAACTTTACCATCTGGCGGGGCCCGCGTCAGAAAAAGCGGGTTGCCCGGTTCAGGATAGATAGCGTGGCGCCTCCTGGCGTACCTGCTCCATCGCATCCTGCAGCTCCAGCAGCTCGGGCTCGAGTTCGGCCACCGGCACCCCGTCGCGCAGCTGCTGCTCCAGCTGGGAGAGCAGCCGCTGCAGGCCGGGGACGCCGGAATAGGCGCAGCCGCCGTTGAGGCGATGGAGCTGGGCCAGCACCTCGCTATCCTCCACCTGGCCGGCAAGCGCCGCCTCCAGCACCGGATCCACCTCGTCGAAACTGGTCATCAGCATGGTCAGCATCTCCTTGGCCAGATCCAGCTTGCCCGCCGCCTGACGCACCGCCAGCGCCCAGTCGATCTGCTGGCTGGCGTGATTCTGGTGGCGACGATGGGCGAAGTCGGTGATGAGCTTGGCCAGCATGGCCTCGTCGATGGGCTTGGCTAGGTAGTCGTCCATGCCCTGGCGGATCAGCCGCTCCCGCTCGCCGGGAATGGCGTGGGCGGTAACTGCGACGATGGGGGTCTCGGTGTTGAGCGACTGGCTGCGAATAGCCTGGGTGGCGCTGATGCCGTCCATGATCGGCATCTGGATATCCATGAAGATGATGTCGAACGGCTGGCTCTGGGCCAGTCTGACCGCCTCCTTGCCGTTCTTGCACACCACCACCTGGCTCACCATCTCCTTGAGCATGGCGGCGATGAGCTTGAGGTTGGCGGCGTTGTCGTCCACCGCCAGCACCTTGATCTCCTGCACGCTGCGCGGGGAAGGGGTCGGCAGCGGGGCGCTGCGGACCGCCTCGGGGGAGAGCAGGGCGTGCAGCAGCTTGCGATGGTTGATGGGTTTGGAGAGGCAGTGCTGGGCGCCGTGGGCCAGCATGGCCTCGTAGAGCGAAGGCTCGTGGCTGCTGAGCAGCACTATGGTGTTCTGCTGGCGATCCAGCCCGTCGAGGCGCGCCACCACCTGCTGCGGGCTGTGCTGGGTGCCGCTGCCGATGATCACCATGTCCTGGCTGCTCATTTCGGGCCAGGGGGCGTCGCTGGCCAGGGATTGCACCTCCAGCTGCCACTCCGCCAGCAGGGCGCAGAGGGCCGAGTGGCTGAAGGGATCCGGCTCCAGCAGCCAGACCCGCTTGCCCTGAATGCGATCCAGCGGCAGCTTGTCGGTCTGGGGCAGGGGGGAGACCTCCAGATCCAGGCTGAAGGAGAAGACAGATCCCTTGCCGAGCTCCGATTCGAACCGGATCTGGCCACCCATCTGCTGCACCAGCTTCTGGGTGATGACCAAGCCAAGGCCGGTGCCACCATAGCGGCGGGAGATGGAGGAGTCGGCCTGGTTGAAGGCTTGGAACAGCTGGCGTTGCTGCTCTTCCGAGATGCCGATGCCGGTGTCGCGGATCAGCACGTTGAGCCGCACCTTGCTGCCGCTGGCACTGCCGATCTGTTCGATGCGCACATCCACGTTGCCGTGCTCGGTGAACTTGATGGCGTTGCCGGTGAGGTTGGTCAGCACCTGCTGCAGGCGCATGGGGTCGCCGGTGAGGTAGTCCGGCACCTCGGCATCCACCTGCAGGGAGAGCTCCAGCTGCTTGTCGTGGGCGCTGGGGCCGAGCAGGTGCATGGTCTCGTTGAGGGTGTCACGCAGGCTGAAGGGGATGTGCTCCAGCTGCAGCTTGCCCGCCTCCAGCTTGGAGAAGTCGAGGATGTCGTTGATGATGCCAAGCAGGTTGCGGGCCGATTTCTCGATGGTCTGCATGTAGTCGGTCTGGCTCGGGGTCAGGCTGGTCTTGAGCAGTTGGCGGGTAAAGCCGATGACCCCGTTGAGCGGGGTGCGCAGCTCGTGGGACATGTTGGCCAGAAACTCCGACTTGACCCGCGCCGCCTCCTGCGCCCGCTTCTTGGCCATGTCGAGCTCGACGTTCTGGATCTCGATCTGCTCCAGCGTCTCGCGCAAGTCGGAGGTGGCCTGATCGATGTTCTGCTGCATCTCCTCGTGGTATTCCGAGAGTGCCTTGGCCATGGCGTTGATGCCGTTTTTCAGCATGTCCAGTTCGCCGGTGAGCTGACCGCTGACCCGGGTATCGAGCCGCCCCTCCCTGATCTTGTGCACCGCCTGCACCATGTCGGTGATGGGCTGGGTCACGCTCTTGACCAGCCTGAAGCCAAACAGGGTACTGAAGGCGATGCCGATGAGCACCATGATCACCGCGAAGAAGGTGTCGCGGTATTGCAGGATCATGGCCCGATCGGTGGTCATCTGCATGGAGATGTAGCCGATCATCGGCGGCTCCACGTCGCTTGGCAGCGGGAAGCCATCCATGCTGGTCTCGGCCTGGATCGGGGTGCGCAGTATGATGTCGTCGCCATAGAGGGTGACGCTGGTGAGTTCGGGGATCTGGCTGCCGTCCGGCAGCCGCAGCCGGGTGAAGTCTCTGTGATAGTTGGACGTCACGAACAGCTGGTTGTCCTGGGTGAAGACGGCGATGGACTTGATGAGCGGCGAGTTCTTGCGGTGGGTGAGGCCGATCAGCCGCTTGAGCGACTCGCGGCTGTGCTGGGTCATCCCGTATTCGCTGGCGATGGCCAGCGGCTCTATGATGTTGATGCCCTGATCGATGAGGTTGTTTTCCAGCTGCTGATAGCGGTGGAAAGTGAAATAGCCGGCCATCAGGCCGCCGATGATCAGGGTCGGCAAGATGGTAAAGGCCAGCACACGCGCCCGAAGGCCGTATTTGGTCATGCGGATGGTCCCCCGATGAGCAGGGTTGGCAATGGCGTAAACGAGCGGGAGCGGGCCCACAGGCCGTATTTGGTCATACTATTATTCTTGTGGGACAATAGCCTGCTGCAGATTCCACAATCATGACATAGCCACCTATAGGCACCAAGTTTTATGGCCCAGTTTTTCAAGCCCCAAAAGAAATCCACCCAGCCCCAACGCATTGAATTTACGGTAGACAGCCTGGATCACCACTGCGTCGGGATCGGCCGCCATCAGGGCAAGGCGATCTTCATCGAAGGGGCGCTGCCCGGTGAGCAGGTCAAGGCCCGCATCCTCGAAGACAAGAAGCAGTATGCCCACGCCGCCCTGCAACAGGTGGTGACCCCGGCGGCCAATCGCATCGCCCCCTTCTGCAGCCACTACCGCGAGTGCGGCGGCTGCAGCGCCCAGCACCTGGCCGAAGCGGATCAGCGCGCCGCCAAGGAGGCCGGCCTGGTCAGCCTGTTCGAGCGGCTCGGCAACATCCAGCCCCCGGCGCTGGAGCCAGTGCTGGGCGGAGAGTCCCGCGCCTATCGCCGGGTCTGCCGACTGGCCATCAAGTTTGACAAGAACGGCCGTTGCACCCGGGTGGGCTTTCGTCGCCGTCAGTCGAACGATCTGGTGGAGATCGGCGGTTGCCCGGTGCTGGCCGAGCCGCTCTCCGTGCTGATCACCCCGCTGCGCGAGTGTCTCAACCGTCTCAAGAGCCAGCGCGAGCTAGGCCATGCGGAGCTTATCCAGGCCGAGCAGGGGATCCTGATGCTGCTGCGCCATACCGGCCGACCGACCGAGGCGGATCGGGCGCAGCTGATCGAGTTTGCCAAGACGCAGGGGATCGACCTCTATCTGCAGGCGGCCGACGAGCAGATTGAGCCGCTGCACCAGCAGTTTGCCCCCTCCTACTCGCTGGATGGCCTGTCTCTTGCATTTGCTCCCGGTGACTTCATTCAGGTCAATGCGCCGGTCAACCAGCGCATGGTGGAGCAGGCGCTCTCCTGGCTGGAGGCAGGCAAGGATGACAAGGTGCTCGATCTGTTCTGCGGCATCGGCAACTTCACCCTGCCGCTGGCCCGCCAGGCCCGCGAAGTGGTGGGGGTAGAAGGGGAGCTGGCCATGGTGGCGCGCGCCGAAGAGAACGCCCGTCGCAACGGCATCAACAATGCCCGTTTCTACAAGGCGGACTTGAGCGGCGACATCGCCGGCATGTCCTGGGCACGGGAAGGCTTCGATCTGGTGCTGCTGGATCCGGCCCGCCCCGGTGCGTTCGAGGTGATGGAGCACGTCGTGAAACTTTCACCCAGACGGGTGGTCTACGTTTCCTGTAATCCGGTCACCCTGGCGCGTGACAGCCAGGTGCTGGTGAAAGGGGGCTACCGGCTGGTGCGCCTCGGCATGCTCGACATGTTCCCCCACACCGGCCATCTGGAGTCCATGGCGCTGTTCGAGCGCAAGTAACGGGCGCTGCGGGGCAGATGAAACGCTATGGCCAAAGGGGCGTCGGCTCGCCAGGTTGCGTGGCATCTGCCCGGTCCATAACGCTGTCTGGGCGGGCATGATTGGGGTAATCTAGACCCTCGTAAATCGGCAGGGGCTGGCGGAGAACTCTATTGTCTTTCTTGACAATATGCCTTGAAAAAATCTCCGTATATCCCCATTTGAGGCATTCTCATGAGGGGGAGGGGGCGACAGCCTTCGGCCCAATAATTTAAAGGATTGATACCATGGTTGCGGTTCGCGATATTCATTTGAAAGACAACTTCACCCTGGAGGAGTGGGTCAGCTCGCTCACTCTGAGTGACAGTGACAAGGATCAGCTGCGAACCGTCTACCAGTACTGTCTGACGCTCGGTGACGAAGCGCTCACCAACCGCCTGCTGGTCCGCGGGGTCGAGATGGTGGGTATCTTGCTGATGCTCAGCATGGATCTCGGCACCCTCAAGGCCGCCATCATCTACCCCTTCGTCGAAGCCGGTCTCATCAGCCAGGAGCGGATGGACGAGGACTTCGGCCCCAAGATCGCCAAGCTGGTGGAAGGGGTACTGGAGATGGAGGCCATCCGCTCCCTGCAGACCCTGCACCGCAGTGAAACCTCGCCGGAACAGGTCGACAACGTGCGCCGCATGCTGCTCGCCATGGTCGAGGATGTGCGCGCCGTGGTGATCAAGCTGGCGGAGCGGATCGCCTGCCTGCGGGAAGCGAAGAAGGCGGATGAAGAGACCCGGGTGCTGATGGCCCAGGAGATCACCAACATCTACGCCCCGCTGGCCAACCGGCTCGGCATCGGTCAGCTCAAGTGGGAGCTGGAAGATCTCGCCTTCCGCTACCTGCACCCGGATACCTACAAGCAGATCGCCAAACAGCTCGACGAGAAACGGCTCGATCGGGAGCGCTACATCCGCGAGTTCGTGCAGTCTTTGCGCGATGCCCTGAAAGAGGCGGGGGTCGAGGCCGAGGTCTACGGCCGGCCGAAACACATCTATAGCATCTGGCGCAAGATGCAGAAGAAGCACCTCGAATTCAACGAGTTGTTCGACGTGCGGGCGGTGCGGGTGGTGACCAAGCGTCTGCAGGATTGCTATGCGGCGCTCGGCATCGTCCACACCCACTTCCATCACATTCCCCGCGAGTTTGACGACTACGTCGCCAACCCTAAACCCAACGGCTATCAGTCCATCCACACAGTCGTGGTGGGGCCCGAGGGCAAGACGGTGGAGATCCAGATCCGTACCGACCAGATGCACCAGGATGCCGAACTCGGCGTGGCGGCGCACTGGCGCTACAAGGAAGGGGCTCAGGCCGGCGGCAAGGCCAACACCTTCGAAGACAAGATCGAGTGGCTGCGCAAGCTGCTCGCCTGGCAGGAGGATCTCTCCGAGAGCGGCTCCCTGCTCGAAGATCTGCGCAGTCAGGTGTTCGAGGACAGGGTCTATGTCTTCACCCCGAAAGGGGATGTCATCGACCTGCCGGCGGGCGCCACCCCGCTCGATTTTGCCTATCACGTGCACAGCATGATCGGCCACCGCTGCATCGGCGCCAAGATTGACGGCCGCATCGTGCCGTTCACCTATGCGCTGCAGACCGGCGATCAGGTGGAGGTGATCACCCAGAAGGAACCGAACCCGAGCCGCGACTGGATGAACCCCAACTCCGGCTTCCTGCGCTCCAGCCGGGCGCGGGCCAAGGTGGCCACCTGGTTCAGAAAGCTGGATCGGGACAAGAACATCGCCGCCGGCAAGGAGTTGCTGGAGAAGGAGCTCGACAGGCACAACCTGACCCTCTCCAAGGTGGACAAGGTGGTGCTGGAGCGCTTCCATGCCGACGAGCTGGAAGATCTGCTGGCCGGTATCGGCAGTGGCGACATCCGCATCAACCAGCTGCTGAACTACCTGGATACCCGCTACAACAAGCCGACGGCGGAAGAGGAAGATCGCCGCCTGCTGGAGAAGCTGGAGCAGAAGGCCAACGTGCCGTTCCGGCCCAAGCCCAAGGATCACATAGTGGTGGAAGGGGTCGGCAACCTGATGACCCATATCGCCCGTTGCTGCCAGCCCATTCCGGGGGACGGCATCCAGGGCTTCATCACCATGGGACGCGGTGTCTCCATCCACCGCGAGGATTGCGAGCAGCTCAAAGAGCTCTCCCGTCGCAACCCGGAGCGACTGATCGACGCGGTATGGGGGGAGAACTACTCCGGTGGCTACGGCCTCACCATCCGCATCCTCTCCAACGACCGCTCCGGCTTGCTGCGCGACATCACCACCGTGCTGGCCAACGAGAAGATCAACGTGATGGGGGTGCGTTCGCGCTCCAACGTGCGCGAGCAGACCGCCGAGATCGACATGGAGCTGGAGATTTACAACATCAACGCCTTCAACCGGGCGTTGGCCAAGCTCAGTCAGCTCAACGACGTGATCAGCGCCAAGCGCCTCTGATTGTCATCAACAGCCCACTCGTGACCGACCGCCAGGTCGGTCACTGTTTTCCCCCTGCGTTACGAATCAAGAAGCGAATATCCCATGTCCCAACGTTACGACCTGCCTCAACTGCTCGACATCATGGCCAGATTGCGCGACCCGAACGGGGGTTGCCCCTGGGATCTGAAGCAGAGCTTCCAGACCATAGTGCCGCACACCCTGGAGGAGGCCTACGAGGTGGCCGATACCATCGAAACCCAGGATTGGGACGGATTAAAGGGTGAACTGGGCGATCTACTGTTCCAGGTGGTGTTCTATGCGCAGCTCGGCAAGGAACAGGGGCTGTTCGATTTTGCCGATATCGTCGATACGGTGAGCGAGAAGCTCATTCGCCGCCATCCCCATGTTTTCTCCGATGCCGACCTTGGCGACGAGCAGGCGGTGAAGGTGAACTGGGAGGCAGAAAAAGCCAGAGAGCGGGCCGCGCTCGACAAGGAGAGCGTGCTCGACGACATCCCGCTCTCGCTGCCGGCCCTGACCCGCGCCGCCAAGATCCAGAAGCGCTGCGCCACTGTCGGCTTCGACTGGAAGACCCTGGGCCCGGTGGTGGACAAGATCCACGAGGAGATCGACGAGGTGATGGAAGAGGCGCTGATGGCTGACGTGGACGAGGCGCGGGTGAGCGATGAGCTCGGCGATCTCTTGTTCGCCACCGTCAATCTGGTGCGCCATCTGGGCAAGGATCCGGAGCAGGTGCTGCGGGGCGCCAACGCCAAGTTCGAACGCCGGTTTCGTCAGGTTGAGCAGTTTATCGCCGCAGAAGGGCTGAAAGTGAGCGACTGTTCGCTGGAAAAGCTCGATGCCGCCTGGGACAGGGCCAAGGAAACCGAACAAAGTTGATTTGGCGCAAGATGGGGGCGCCGGGAGCCTGATAGATTTTTGTTCATTGTTTGGGAGAGGGGGTTTTGATATACTGTTTCCCCGTCCTGCTTCATCCCCGAAGCACCCCTTAAAATTCCCTAAACTTCTTTCAGGTTCAGCATGACGACAAAATATATTTTTGTAACTGGTGGCGTTGTTTCATCCCTCGGCAAAGGCATTGCCGCAGCTTCTCTGGCAGCCATTCTGGAAGCCCGTGGTCTGGATGTGACCATCATGAAACTGGACCCCTATATCAACGTGGATCCGGGCACCATGAGCCCGACCCAGCACGGTGAAGTGTTCGTAACCGAGGACGGGGCCGAGACCGATCTGGACTTGGGCCACTACGAGCGTTTCATCCGCACCAAGATGACCCGCCGCAACAACTTCACCACCGGTCGCATCTATGCAGACGTGCTGCGCAAAGAGCGCCGTGGTGACTATCTGGGCGCCACCATTCAGGTGATCCCGCACATCACCAACGCCATCAAGGAGCGGGTGATTGCCGGTGCCGAAGGCCATCAGGTTGCCATCGTCGAAGTGGGCGGTACCGTGGGCGACATCGAGTCCCTGCCGTTCCTCGAGGCCATTCGTCAGCTGGCTGCCGAAGTGGGCCGCAACAATGCCATGTTCATGCACCTGACGCTGGTTCCTTACCTGGCTGCCGCCGGTGAAGTGAAGACCAAGCCGACCCAGCACTCCGTCAAAGAGCTGCTCTCCATCGGTATCCAGCCAGACGTGCTGATCTGCCGCTCCGACCGTGCCATTCCGGCCGTTGAGCGCGCCAAGATCGCCCTGTTCTGCAACGTGCCGGAGCGCGCCGTCATCTCCATGAAAGACGTCGACTCCATCTACAAGATCCCGGCGCTGCTCAAGTCCCAGAATCTGGACTCCTACTTCACCGAGCGCTTCGGTCTGGAGTGCAAGGAGGCCGATCTGGCCGAGTGGGAACAGGTCATCTATGAAGAGGCCAACCCGACTGCAGAAGTGACCATCGGCATGGTCGGCAAGTACGTATCCCTGCCGGATGCCTACAAGTCCGTCAACGAGGCACTCAAGCACGGTGGCCTGAAGACCCGTCTGTCCGTCAACATCAAGTACATCGATTCCCAGGACATCGAGACCCGTGGCGCCGAGCTGCTGGAAGGTCTGGACGCGATCCTGGTACCGGGTGGCTTCGGTGAGCGCGGCGTGGAAGGCAAAATTCAGGCGGCCCAGTATGCTCGCGAGAACAAGATCCCCTACCTGGGTATCTGCCTCGGCATGCAGGTTGCCATGATCGAATTCGCCCGCAACGTGGCAGGCATGGAAGGGGCTCACTCTTCCGAGTTCAAGAAGGATTGTGCCTATCCGGTGGTGGGTCTCATCACCGAGTGGGTGGATGACGAAGGCAACGTCGAGACCCGTACCGAGAAGTCCGATCTGGGCGGTACCATGCGTCTGGGTTCCCAGCTCTGCCACCTGGTGGAAGGTTCCAAGGTGCGCCAGATGTACGGCAGCCCGACCATTTACGAGCGCCACCGTCACCGTTATGAAGTGAACAACAAGTTGCTGCCGCAGATTGAAGCAGCAGGCCTGAAAGTGACCGGTCTCTCCGCCGACAAGAAGTTGGTGGAAATTATCGAGATCCCGGATCACCCTTGGTTCGTGGCCGCGCAATTCCACCCGGAGTTCACCTCGACTCCCCGTGATGGCCACGCCCTGTTCGCCGGTTTTGTGAAGGCGGCAGGCGAGTATCAGAAGCGTAATCTGAAGTAATTGAAAATAAATGCGGTTGGGGCCCTGTGCCGCAGCCGCTTTTTTTGGCATATTTTTGTTGTTTTTTTACGAAACCTGAGGAAATACACATGTCCAAGATCGTTAAAGTGATCGGTCGTGAAATCATCGACTCCCGTGGTAACCCGACCGTTGAGGCCGAAGTTCACCTGGAAGGTGGTTTTGTTGGTATGGCAGCCGCTCCGTCTGGCGCGTCCACCGGTTCCCGCGAAGCGCTGGAACTGCGTGACGGCGACAAGAGCCGTTTCCTGGGTAAAGGCGTGCTGAAAGCTCTCGAAGCCGTAAACGGCCCGATCGCTCAAGCTCTGCTGGGTAAAGATGCCAAGGACCAGGCCACTGTCGACCAGATCATGATCGACCTCGACGGTACCGAGAACAAATCCAAGTTCGGCGCCAACGCCATCCTGGCTGTTTCCCTGGCCAACGCCAAAGCTGCCGCTGCTGCCAAAGGCATGCCGCTGTACGCCCACATCGCCGAGCTGAACGGCACCCCGGGTGTCTACTCCATGCCGCTGCCGATGATGAATATCATCAACGGTGGTGAGCACGCCGACAACAACGTCGACATCCAGGAGTTCATGATCCAGCCGGTTGGCGCCAAGACCCTGAAAGAAGCTGTTCGCATGGGCGCTGAAGTGTTCCACAACCTGGCCAAAGTGCTGAAGTCCAAGGGCTACAACACTGCCGTTGGTGACGAAGGTGGTTTTGCTCCGAACCTGAAATCCAACGCCGAAGCGCTGGAAGTGATCGCCGAAGCCGTTGCCGCTGCCGGTTACAAGCTGGGCACCGACATCACCCTGGCCATGGACTGCGCTGCTTCCGAGTTCTACGACGCAGAGAAGAAAGAGTACAACCTGAAAGGCGAAGGTCGTGTCTTCACCTCCAATGGTTTCTCCGACTTCCTGGCTGACCTGACCACCAAGTTCCCGATCGTCTCCATCGAAGATGGCCTGGACGAATCTGACTGGGACGGTTTCGCTTACCAGACTGCTGAACTGGGCAAGAAAATCCAGATCGTGGGTGACGACCTGTTCGTAACCAACACCAAGATCCTGAAGCGCGGTATCGACAACGGCATCGCCAACTCCATCCTGATCAAGTTCAACCAGATCGGTTCCCTGACCGAAACTCTGGCTGCCATCAAGATGGCCAAAGACGCTGGCTACACTGCCGTCATCTCCCACCGCTCCGGTGAGACCGAAGACGCGACCATCGCCGACCTGGCCGTTGGTACCGCTGCTGGCCAGATCAAGACCGGTTCCATGAGCCGTTCTGACCGTGTTGCCAAGTACAACCAGCTGATCCGTATCGAAGAAGCGCTGGGTGCCAAGGCTCCGTTCCGTGGTCTGAAAGAAGTGAAGAACCAGGCTTAATTTTCGCCTGCTTCCACGCTTTGCAAAGCCCCGCCAATCGGCGGGGCTTTTTCGTTTCTGCCGCCGCCGCGGCGGGTTTCTGCATTTTTTATTCCGGCCCAATCCATCCGGGGCACAGGCTTTCTTTTGTCTTGCCTGCGAATATGGGAAACTAGGCCGCTTGAAGGAGACTCAGTGCATGCGGCTACTCACTCTTATCCTGCTTCTCCTGTTGGGGGGGCTTCAATATGACCTCTGGCTGGGGAAGAACGGCCTGTCTGACTATCATGAGCTGTCCGATGCCATAACCCGGCAGCAGCAGGACAATCTGGTACTCAAGGATCGCAACAACCTGATTTATCGCGAGATCGACGATCTGACCTCGGGCCTGGAAGCCATCGAGGAGCTGTCGCGCAACGATCTTGGCTACATCAAGCAGGGCGAGACCTTCTATCGGATCATCCCCAAGGACAAAGACAAGGGTTCCAGCTCCGGGGACGCAGCCTACGATGACTGATCTCCGCCCCGGGCTGACCGCCATCGTCCCGGCCGCGGGCATCGGCAGCCGAATGGGGGCCGAGTGCCCCAAACAGTATCTGCAGCTGGCGGGTCTGACCATTCTGGAACATACCCTGACCCGGCTGCTTTCCCATCCGGCCATCGCTCAGGTGATCGTGGCGCTGGCTCCCCATGACCGCTGGTTCGACGCCCTGGCCGTGGCCGCCGATCCGAGGATCCTGCGAGTGGAAGGGGGCGCCGAGCGGGCCTTTTCCGTGCTCAATGCGTTGCACGTGGCCGCAGGGGAGTGGGTACTGGTGCACGACGCCGCCCGTCCCTGCCTGACCCACGGCGATCTCGATGCCCTGATTACCACCGCCATGGCCTGTGATGGCGCCATCCTCGGCAGCCGGGTGCGCGACACTATGAAGCGATCCGACTGGGCGGGCAACATCCTCGCCACCGTCGATCGCGAGCAGCTCTGGCATGCCCTGACCCCCCAGATGTTTCCCACCAGACCGCTCAAGCGGGCTCTGGAAGAGGGGCTGGCGCTGGGGGCCACCATCACCGATGAGGCCTCCGCCATGGAGCGTGCCGGTTTCACAGTGCGGATGGTGGAAGGACGAGCTGACAATATCAAGGTGACCCGGCCGGAGGATCTCTCTCTGGCGGGGCTCTATTTGCAGCAACAGAATGCGCGCCAGCTGGCGCAACCCGATTCACCCACAGAGGAGCTGGCATGATCCGGATTGGACATGGTTTTGATGTACACAAGTTTGGTGGGGTTGGCCCCTGCATGCTGGGCGGGGTAGCGGTGCCGTATGAGCAGGGCCTGCTGGCTCACTCCGATGGTGACGTGGTGCTGCACGCGGTGAGCGATGCCCTGCTTGGTGCCATCGGCGCCGGCGATATCGGCCGTCACTTTCCCGATACCGCCGCCGAGTTCAAGGGGATCGACAGCCGCATCCTGCTGCGAGACGTGTTTGCCCGGGTGCAGCAGTCGGGCTATGCCATCGGCAACCTGGATGTGACCATCATTGCCCAGGCGCCCAAGATGGCACCGCATATCGAAGCCATGTGCGCCGTGCTGGCCGCCGATCTGCAATGTGATTTGAACCGGGTGAACGTCAAGGCGACCACCACCGAACAGCTGGGATTCACGGGGCGCAAGGAAGGGATCGCCACCGAAGCCGTCGTCTTACTGGTGAAACAATAATGCTGGAACAACTTGCCTATCTGCACGGGGCGCCGACTGCCCGCGGCATCCTCAAGGCACAAGCCGCCGATTTCGTGGTCAATGAAGATCTCGGGTTTGAACCCTGCGGCGAGGGGGAGCACATCTTCGTCTGGGTGCGTAAAACCGGGGAAAATACCGCCTGGGTGGCCGGCCTGCTGGCCGATGCTGCCGGGGTCAACCGCAATGCGGTGACCTGGGCCGGGCTGAAAGATCGCCACGCGGTGACCGAACAGTGGTTCGGCATTCATCTGCCGGGCAAGGCAGAACCTGATCTCTCCGTCATCGAGAGCGACAGCATCCAGATCCTGCAGGTGAAGCGCCACAACAAGAAGCTGCGGGTCGGCTATCTCAAGGGCAACCACTTCACCCTGCGCCTCACCGGGCTGGAGCAGGCCGACGGTCTGGAATCCCGCCTGCAGGCCATCGCGGAGCAGGGGGTGCCCAACTATTACGGCGAGCAGCGTTTTGGCCGGGGCGGCAACAACCTGGAGGCGGCCAAGGCGATGTTCGCCGGCAAGCGGATCAAGGATCGCAACAAGCGCTCCCTCTATCTCTCCGCTGCCCGCAGCATGTTGTTCAATGCCATCGTCAGTGCCCGCATTGAGCAGGGACTGGCCCATCAGCTGCTGGCCGGCGACTGTGTGATGCTCAAGGGCAGCCACTCCATCTTCAGCGAAGAGGGCGTGACCCCTGAGCTGGAGGCGCGTCTCGCCTCTGGCGACGTGCAGCTCACCGCGCCCCAGTGGGGCCGTGGTCGGTTGGCCAGCCAGGGTGCCGCCGCCGAGTTCGAACAGAGCGTGCTGGCCCCCTATCACGATTGGTGTGACGGCCTGGAAAAAGCCGGGCTGGACCAGGATCGCCGCCCGCTGCTGCTCAAGCCGCAAGCGATGAGCTGGCAGCTGGAAGGGGCCGTGTTGACCCTGTCGTTCTTCCTGCCGGCCGGGGCGTTTGCCACCAGCGTGGTGCGCGAGTTAATGCAGGCCGAAGAGGCCGATCATGGTTTCAGGAATCAGTCCGATGAGAATTCTGGTCAGTAATGATGACGGTGTGCATGCCAAGGGCATAAGAGCCCTCAGCGAGGCGCTGGCTGCCTGTGGCGAGGTCATCGTGGTGGCGCCGGATCGCAACCGCAGCGGGGCGAGTCATTCCCTGACGCTGGAAGTGCCGCTGCGGGTCACCCGTATCGCCGAAACCGGATATCATGCGGTGAAGGGCACGCCGACCGACTGCGTGCACCTGGCGGTCAACGAGCTGGTGCGCCCGGAGCCCGACATGGTGGTGGCCGGCATCAACCACGGCGCCAACCTGGGGGATGACGTCATCTACTCGGGCACGGTGGCGGCGGCAACCGAGGGACGCCACCTCGGCTTCCCCTCGCTGGCCATCTCGCTGGTAGGCAAGACCCATTTCGCCACGGCGGCCCACTACGCCGCCCAGCTGGTGAGGGGCATGATGGTGCACCCGCTGCCCGCCGATCAGATCCTCAACGTCAATGTGCCGGACCTGCCCCTCGACCAGATCAAGGGGATCAGGGTGACGCGCCTTGGCAACCGCCACCGGGCGGAGTCGGTCATATGCAGCGAGGATCCCCGTGGCCAGCCCATCTACTGGATCGGCCCGCCCGGCAGCCAGCAAGATGCGGGCGAAGGCACGGATTTCGCCGCCATCGAGCAGGGCTACGTCTCGATCACCCCCCTGACCATCGATATGACTGCCTACAGCAGTCTGGCGGGGCTGGGGGCTTGGTTGGACCTGCAGGGATGAAGGTGTGATAGTACAGCGCCTGTTAAACCAGCTGATCGCGCAGGACATTCGCGATTTCCGCGTACTCGCGGCGATTGCCAAGGTGCCGCGCCAGCTGTTCGTGGATGAAGCCATGGCCCACAAGGCCTGGGACAATACGGCGTTGCCCATCGGCCACGGTCAGACCATCTCGCAACCCTACATGGTGGCTCGGATGACCGAGCTGTTGATCCAGAACGATCCGGCCCATGTGTTGGAGATCGGCACTGGCTCGGGTTACCAGACGGCGGTGCTGGCTCATCTGGTGGAGCACGTCTACACGGTGGAGCGGATCAAGTCGCTGCAGTTCCAGGCCCGGCGCCGGCTGCGTCAGCTCGATTTGCACAATGTCTCCGCCAAGCACGGCAATGGCTGGCTGGGCTGGCCCAACAAGGGCCCCTTCGACGCCATTCTGGTCACGGCGGCCGCCAGCGAGGTGCCGACGGCCCTCACCGATCAGCTGGCCGATGGTGGCCGGCTGGTGTTGCCGGTGGGGGACAGCCAGCAGACCCTGCAGCTGATCGAGCGGTCGGGCTCCCAGCTGACCAGCCGGATCCTGGAGCCGGTCCGTTTCGTCCCCCTGATTGACGGAGATGTCGAGTGAAGTTGTTTTCCCGCCTCTATGTGCTGGTGATGCAGTGGGCACGCCACAAGTATGCCCCCTGGTATCTGGCGATCACCGCCTTCATCGAGTCGGTGTTCTGGCCCATTCCGGTGGACGTCATGCTGGCCCCCATGGCGCTGGCCAGACCGCACAAGGCCTGGCACTACGCCGCACTGGCGACCCTGTTCTCCGTGCTGGGCGCGTTGTTCGGCTATCTGCTCGGTTATGCCCTGTGGGAGCCGGTGGTCCAGCCGCTGGTGGTCTCGGTGGGTTATGAAGACAAGATTGCCCTGGCCCGGCAATGGTTCGAGCAGTGGGGCATCTGGGTAATTTTTATTGCCAGTTTCACGCCGATCCCCTACAAGGTGTTTACCGTGACGGCCGGCCTGTTGCAAATGGCACTGCTGCCCTTCATCGTGACCTCGCTGATCGGGCGTGGCATGCGCTTTTTCCTGGTGGCAGGCCTGATGCGCTGGGGGGGCGAGAAGATGGAGCGCAAGCTGATGCACTATGTGGATGTGCTGGGTTGGCTCTGTATTGGTTTGGCCGTTGTGGCCTATTTCTGGTTTAGTCGTTAAAGGATCCACTATGCGTTCGCGTGTTTGGCAAGGAAGCAGTGTCGTCGTGTTGTCATGGCTGCTGCTCGCTTGCTCTTCCAGTAAGACTGCTGCTCCGGTACAAGGATTGGGCAATGATGGTCTCGTCTCTACCATTCCGGCTCGCCAGATGGCGGCCCAGCCCGCCATTCAGGGCAACAGCTACACGGTGAAAAAAGGGGACACCCTCTACTCCATCGCCTTCAATTCGGGCAATGACGTGCCCTCGCTGGCCAATCTCAACGGCATCAGCCCCCCCTACAACATCTATCCGGGTCAACAGATCCGGCTCGATGCCTCCGGCAGCACCATGGCCGTTGCGCGCAGTGCAGGTACCTATCAGGTCCGTCCAGGGGATACGCTGAGCAGCATTGGCCGCCAGTTTGGCATGTCGAATCAGACACTGGCACAAAGCAACAATCTGCAGGCACCCTTTGCCCTCCAGGTCGGGCAGGTGCTGAATGTGCAGTCCACCAGCAGCGGCAGTGGCCAGATGGTGGCGGCGACGCGCCCGGTGGTGACCCAGAGCTCCGGCCCCAAACCCCTGGCGCCAGCGACCTCAGGTACGACCACTCCATTTATCAAACAGAAAACGATTGCTCAGCCATCTTCAAAAGAATACGCTCAGGTAAAAGAACAAAAATCAGACAATTCCTACAGCAAGCTATCTTGGCACTGGCCTACCAAGGGTCGGATCGTCGAAGGTTTCTCTGTTGCAGAACAGGGTAACAAGGGCATAGATATCGCCGGTCAGAAGGGGCAACCCATCTACGCGGCGAGCGGCGGCAAGGTCGTCTATGCCGGTAGCGCACTGAGGGGTTATGGCAAGCTGATCATTCTCAAACATGATGATGACTACCTTTCTGCTTACGCCCACAACGACGAGTTGCGAGTGAAGGAAGGGGACAGCGTCAAAGGCGGATCAGTCATTGCCAACATGGGTAGCACGGACGCGCCGGATGTGCGATTGCACTTTGAAATCCGGTACAGAGGCAAGTCGATTAACCCGATGAGCCATTTGCCAAAGCGTTAGACCCAGAGAGTTAAGTCTTACTCTGGTGCCGGTCAGGGAGACACGCCATGAGCCAAGAACAACTGGTTATGCAGGATGCAGAGTTAGAGTTCGACGAAGAGCTGGAGACCCACGAAGAGGAAGAGGTTCAGGAAGTCGCGGCCGAGGCCGAAGAGACGATTTCCGATGAACTGATGGCGCCTGAACTGAACAAGGTGATGGACGCCACCCAGCTCTATCTCGGGGAGATTGGCTTCTCCCCGCTGCTCACCGCCGAAGAAGAAGTCTATTACGCCCGTCGTGCCTTGCGAGGTGACAAAGCTGCCCGCAAGCGCATGATCGAGTCCAATTTGCGACTGGTGGTCAAGATCGCCCGTCGCTACAACAATCGCGGCCTGGTGCTGCTCGATCTTATCGAAGAGGGCAACCTCGGCCTCATCCGCGCAGTCGAGAAATTCGATCCCGAGCGCGGTTTCCGTTTCTCTACCTATGCCACCTGGTGGATCCGTCAGACCATAGAGCGGGCCATCATGAATCAGACCCGTACCATTCGTCTGCCCATTCATGTGGTCAAGGAGCTGAACGTCTATCTGCGCACCGCCCGCGAACTCTCCCATCGGCTCGATCATGAACCGACGGCGGAAGATATCGCCTTCGCGCTGGATCGCTCGGTAGACGATGTGAATCGCATGCTCAAGCTCAACGAGAAGATCACCTCGGTCGATACCCCCATCGGTGGCGATCGCGACAAGGCGCTGCTGGATGTGCTCTCCGACGAGCGCGGCATGGGGCCTGAGCTGGAGTCCCAGGATGACGACATGCGCGCCAGCATCGTGCACTGGCTGGAGGAGCTGAACCCCAAACAACGCGAGGTACTGGCCCGTCGCTTCGGTCTGCTCGGCTATGAGCCGGCGACACTGGAAGACGTGGGCGCCGAGATTGGGCTGACCCGCGAGCGGGTTCGCCAGATTCAGGTAGAAGGGCTGCGCCGCTTGCGGGAGATCCTGCTGGGGCAGGGGCTCTCCATCGAGGCGCTGTTCCGTACCAACTAAGGGTTGCTAGTGAGTGAAGATGCTTACCAAGCAAAACAAAAAGGGGCCAAAGGCCCCTTTTTCATGCTGACTGGATCCGCTGGATCAAACCGGATCCAGGGTGTCCAGCGGCCAGCGTGGTACAGCCTTGACTGCCAGTGGCTCGAACACCCCGGCTTTCAGGCGCTGCATACCGGCATAGGCGATCATGGCGCCATTGTCGGTGCAGTATTCGGTGCGCGGGTAGAACACTTCCCCCTTGAGGCTCTCCATCAACTCTGCCAGCTGGGCGCGCAGATGACGGTTGGCGCTGACGCCGCCGGCCACCACCAGGCGATTGAGGCCGGTCTCCTTCAAGGCACGGCGACACTTGATGGCCAGGGTGTCGACTACCGCGTCTTCAAACGCTCGGGCGATATCGGCGCGGGTCTGTTCATCATCACCGTTGGCGGCGATGGTGTTGGCGGCGAAGGTCTTGAGGCCGGAGAAGCTCATGTCGAGCCCGGGGCGGTCGGTCATGGGACGCGGGAAGGTGAAGCGCCCAGTGGTGCCCTTCTCGGCCAGCCGGGAGAGCAGGGGGCCACCTGGGTAATCCAATCCCATCAGCTTGGCCGTCTTGTCAAACGCCTCGCCGGCAGCATCATCGATCGACTCGCCCAGCAGTTGATAGCTGCCGATACCATCGACCCGAACCAGCATGGAGTGGCCGCCGGAGACCAGCAGCGCCACGAAGGGAAACTCGGGGGCTCGCTCTTCCAGCATGGGTGCCAGCAGGTGGCCTTCCATGTGGTGCACGGCAATGGCCGGCTTGTTCCAGGCCATCGCCAGCGAGCGGCCTATGGTGGCCCCCACCAGAATGGCGCCAACCAGGCCCGGACCTGCGGTGTAGGCTATGCCGTCGATGTCGTCCTTGCCCAGTCCCGCCTCTCGCAACGCGGCCTGGATCAAGGGGATCGTCTTGCGGACGTGATCCCGGCTGGCCAGCTCTGGAACAACGCCGCCGTAGTCCGCATGCAGCTTGACCTGGCTATACAACTGGTGGGAAAGGATCCCTTTTTGATCGTCGAAGATCGCGATCCCGGTTTCGTCACAGGATGTCTCTATGCCCAATACACGCATTGCTAAAAAATTTCACTGCTAAAATGAGACGGCTATGGTAACCTTCGCGGGTTTTTTAAACCAGAGCGATCTCTGCGGGTTTACTTTCATTCCCTGTCCAGAGTATAATTTCGCACCATTTTAAGACATGCTGATCGATTGAAGGTCAGCTAACAATTTATCACTGAGGTGAAAGGCACATGCCAGTAATCAAAGTCCGTGAAAATGAGCCGTTTGACGTTGCTCTGCGTCGCTTCAAGCGTTCTTGCGAAAAAGCCGGTATCCTGTCCGAAGTTCGTAGCCGTGAGTTCTACGAGAAGCCGACTACCATTCGCAAGCGTGCCAAAGCGTCTGCCGTTAAGCGTCACGCCAAGAAGCTGTCCCGCGAAAACGCACGTCGTATCCGCCTGTACTAATCAAGGGTTCATGCCGTGTCGCTGAAGGATCAACTCAAGGATCAACAAAAACTCGCCATGCTTGCCAAAGACAAGGCTCGCTTGGGAGCGATCCGTTTGTTGATGGCTGAAATCAAGCAACGTGAAGTTGATACCCGTGTCGAGCTCAATGATCAGGATATCCTCGCTGTGGTGACCAAAATGGTCAAACAGCGTCGTGATTCCATCAGTCAATTCGAAGCTGCCGGTCGCCAGGATCTTGCCGACAAAGAGTCCGCAGAGATCGTTGTGTTGCAGGAGTTCCTGCCGCAACAGCTGACCGCAGCCGAAATTGCCGCACTGATTGAGCAAGCCATCGCTGAAAGTGGTGCTGCCGTCATGGCTGACATGGGCAAAGTCATGGCTGTCTTGAAGCCGAAAATTCAGGGGCGTGCCGATGTAGGCGCCGTCAGTGCTCAGGTGAAAACCCGCTTGGCGTAACAGGCAACTCTCTTGTTTGGTGAAAGAAGCCGTGCTTCCCTGGGAATGCGCGGCTTTTTTATTTTCTATGCAATGAAACAGGACGGTTATGGCAGGCAGGATCCCACAATCCTTCATCGATGATCTGCTCGTACGCACCGATATAGTCGAGTTGATCGACTCGCGGGTGCGGCTGAAGAAAGCTGGTAAGAACTACCAGGCTTGCTGCCCTTTTCATAACGAAAAAAGCCCCTCTTTTACTGTCAGTCAGGAGAAGCAGTTCTATCACTGCTTCGGTTGCGGTGCTCACGGCAATGCCATCGGCTTTGTCATGGAGTATGACGGGCTCGAATTTCCCGATGCCATTGAGGAACTTGCCAGCCTGCATGGCATGCAGGTCCCCCGTGAGCAGACAGCAGGTGGGTCGAGCAGCAGCCAACCAGCGGTCAGCAAGGATCTGTTCGAGCTGATGAACCAGATCGCCCGTTTCTACGAGAGCAATCTCAAGAACGCGCCGCAGGCGGTGGAATACCTGAAGGGGCGCGGTCTGACCGGTGAAGTGGTCAAGCGCTTCAACATTGGTTATGCCCCTGCCGATTGGGATCAGGTGCGTCGGCGCTTTGGCGCCAGCCGGGAGCACGAGCAGTTGCTCATCTCGGGCGGCATGTTGATCACTCGTGACAGCGGCCCCGGCAGCTATGATCGCTTTCGCGATCGCATCATGTTCCCGATCCGTGACAAGCGTGGCCGGGTCATCGGTTTCGGTGGCCGGGTGCTGGGGGAGGGGACGCCCAAATATCTGAACTCGCCGGAAACACCCATCTTCCACAAGGGACGGGAGTTATTCGGCCTTTACGAGGTCAAGCAGGCACACAAGGATCCGCGCCGGATCCTGGTGGTGGAAGGTTATATGGATGTGGTGGCGCTCGGCCAGTACGAGATCGATTATGCGGTGGCGGCGTTGGGCACCGCGACCACCAGCGACCATATCCACACCCTGTTTCGCACCACGGCCGAGGTCGTCTGTTGCTACGACGGCGACAACGCCGGTCGGGAAGCGGCCTGGCGGGCGCTGGACAACGCGCTCTCCCACCTGCAGGACGGCCGTGAACTCAAGTTCGTGTTTCTGCCGGATGGGGAGGATCCTGACTCGCTGGTGCGCCAGATCGGCAAGGAGGGGTTCGAAGCTCTGCTCGACCAGGCCCAGCCGTTCGCTGACTTCATGTTTGAGCGCCTCGGGCGCGATGCGGCACTTTCCGGTGAGGCTGGCAAGTTCGAAGTGGCCAACAAGGCCGCCGAGCTGATCCGGCGAGTCCCGGAAGGGTTCACGCGTGAGGGGCTGATCACCCGCCTCTCCAGCATGATGCGTTGGGGCGAGAACAAGCAGCGGATCGCCGAACTGTTTGCCCGCAACAGCCAGCCGAAGGCCGAGGTCAACAAACCCAAGGCAGCCAAGCTGACGCCGCTGCGCCGGGCATTGGCACTGATGGTACAGTATCCGGCGATCACGGCCGAGCTGCCGGCCATGCCTGAACTGGCCGGACTGCGCCTGCAGGGCATCAGATTCCTGCTGCAGCTGCATCAACAGATCCTGACTCAGCCCGGGGTCACGACGGGCATCCTGCTGGAGCACTGGCGTGGTACGAAAGAGGGAGAGATCCTGGCGCAACTGGCAATGCACGATCTGTTTGAAGAGGTAAAACTCGACCAGGAGCCGGATATTCTGGGAGAATTGCAGGATACTTTCGTCGGTTTCATCAACCTGTTCCTGAAGCAGCGCATCGAGGAATTGCAGGCCAAGGTGGCGCAGGAAGGGCTAAGCTCTGAGGAAACTCAGGAGCTGATGATGCTGATCAGAGAGGTGCAAATTGAGAAAAGAAATGAGAGTGGGGCTTGATATTTGAGTGATTAACCCCAATATGAATACCGTTGCCCGAATCGACGGGATTAAAAGCAAACATTTTATAACCGCCTGGCCCCGACAATACTGCGGGCAGGGGTTTCTCATGACCGACGCCGCAACCAGACATAGCATGTCTGGCGGTTTTCTATTAGAATTGGCTATTTGCGCAGCAGCGCACTGTACGCGCAACCTAGCAACACCAACCGGATGAGTTCTATGGAGCAAACCCCGCAGTCTCAGCTTAAACTCCTCGTTGCCAAAGGTAAAGAACAGGGCTACCTGACCTATGCCGAGGTGAACGATCACCTCCCGCAAGACATTGTCGACTCTGACCAGATCGAAGACATCATCCAGATGATCAACGACATGGGCATCCAAGTAGTGGAAAACGCCCCGGATGCCGATGACCTTATCATGGCTGAAGGTGGTACCGCCGATGAGGACGCTGCCGAAGCAGCGGCCCAGGCACTGGCATCTGTTGAATCCGAGATTGGTCGTACGACCGATCCCGTCCGCATGTACATGCGGGAAATGGGTACCGTCGAACTGTTGACTCGCGAAGGCGAAATCGACATCGCCAAGCGCATCGAAGACGGTATCAACCAGGTACAAAGCTCCGTTGCCGAGTACCCGGAAGCGATTACCTATCTGCTTGAGCAGTACGACAAATACGAAGCGGAACAGCTGCGTCTGTCCGACATCATTTCCGGCTTCATCGATCCCAACGAGACCGATGATGTCGCACCGACCGCCACTCACATCGGCTCCGAGCTCAGCGAAGAAGATCTGGCTGACGAAGATGAAGACGAAGATGAAGACGAAGACGGTGATGGTGATGACTCCGACGATGATGGCGACGGTGGTCCGGATCCGGAAGTCGCTCGCGAGAAATTCGGTGATCTGCGCGCCCAGTACGAAGTAACTCGTCTCTCCATTCAGCAGAATGGTCGTGCGCACGAAGATACTCAGGCTGCGATTGCCCAGCTGGCCGATGTATTCCGTCAATTCCGCCTGATGCCCAAGCAGTTCGATCGCCTGGTCAACAACATGCGCGAGATGATGGAGCGAGTCCGCGTGCAGGAACGCATCATCATGAAACTCTGCGTTGAGCAGGCCAAGATGCCGAAGAAGACCTTCGTCGCGGCCTTCACCAACAACGAGTGCGAAACCGCCTGGTTTGAATACCAGAAGCAGGCCGGCAAGGCCTGGTCACCGCGTCTGGTCGAGATGGACGAAGATGTGCTGCGCGCCATTGGCAAGCTGCAGCAGATCGAGGAAGAGACCGGTCTGTCCATCGCCCAGATCAAGGACATCAACCGTCGCATGAGCATCGGTGAGGCCAAGGCCCGCCGCGCCAAGAAAGAGATGGTCGAGGCCAACCTGCGTCTGGTTATCTCCATCGCCAAGAAGTACACCAACCGTGGTCTGCAGTTCCTGGATCTGATCCAGGAGGGCAACATCGGTCTGATGAAGGCGGTAGACAAGTTTGAATACCGCCGTGGCTATAAGTTCTCGACCTATGCGACCTGGTGGATCCGTCAGGCTATTACCCGCTCCATCGCGGATCAGGCCCGTACCATCCGTATCCCGGTACACATGATCGAGACCATCAACAAGCTCAACCGTATCTCCCGTCAGATGCT
Source organism: Aeromonas sp. QDB34 (assembly GCF_027705405.1). Lineage (NCBI taxonomy): Bacteria > Pseudomonadati > Pseudomonadota > Gammaproteobacteria > Aeromonadales > Aeromonadaceae > Aeromonas > Aeromonas sp. QDB34. The sequence continues at coordinate 87,305 of NZ_JAPDBT010000014.1, forward strand.
GCAGGAGATGGGTCGTGAACCGAACCCGGAAGAGCTGGCCATGCGCATGGGCATGCCGGAAGACAAGATCCGCAAGGTATTGAAGATCGCCAAAGAGCCCATCTCCATGGAGACGCCCATCGGTGATGATGAAGATTCCCACTTGGGCGACTTCATCGAAGATACCACCCTGGCTCTGCCAGCGGATGCCGCTACCAGCGAGAGCCTGCGCAACGCGACCCGCGAAGTGCTGGCCGGCCTGACCGCCCGTGAGGCCAAGGTACTGCGGATGCGCTTCGGTATCGACATGAACACTGACCACACCCTCGAGGAAGTGGGCAAGCAGTTCGACGTTACCCGTGAGCGTATTCGTCAGATCGAAGCCAAGGCGCTGCGCAAGCTGCGCCACCCGAGCCGCTCCGAAGTACTGCGCAGCTTCCTGGACGAGTAATCCCGGACGGGCCAACCCGTGACCGCTGCCAAAAAGCCCCGCCATGCGGGGCTTTGTTTTATCCGTGGTGACGGGGGCGTGAAGATGAGTCACGGAACCGCTTGAATATGGATGAAATCTCGCCAAGTGGTTGATATGCCTATGGACGGGGTATCCGCCATCCCCTATAATCCACGCCGCAAACCAGTATCAATGGCCCCTTAGCTCAGTTGGTCAGAGCAGTCGACTCATAATCGATTGGTCGTGGGTTCAAGTCCCCCAGGGGCCACCATTTTCAGACAAAGCCGCTCTCTTGAGCGGCTTTGTCGTTTCTGCCGTTCACCGGTGCCGGCTCTCAGGCATGCGCTCCATAGTACGATCTATAGAGCAGCACAAACAGCCAGAACTGGGCAAGGTTTCGCGCAGTGAGGCATCGCAGAGCCTTGCTGTGGCGGCCTTCTGAACGAGGAAGGGATAGCCTTAGCCTCTCGTCCGAGCCTGCCGGGCAGGTTGGTCATGTGATCATGCTGTTCGGCTTGTGCGCGATGGGCTGCTCGCGCCTTTTCTTGGCGTTGAGGGATGGCATGGTTTGGGATGTGCCTGGGCATGGTACCAGGTCATCAGCCTGCTGAGCGGCCGGTTGGACGCGGTGGCATGACGCAATAGAAAAGGCCTCCCGCCGATGGTGGGAAGCCTGGTTCAGTGCTTCAGGGTCTGGTGACCGAGCGTATTGAGCCTTACTGGGCGTTCAGGCTGTAGGCCAGCGTCTGGTCGTTGAAGCGCACCACATAGACACCGACCACAGCCGTGGTGATGTCGGCGCCGGCCAGCTCGGCCACACCGTCCTTGTTGGTGTCGCCATAGTTCTGGGTCCAGTCGCCCTTGACGTCGAACTTGAAGCGCTGACCACCGTTGCCATCGCCGCTACCGGTGAAGGTGATGCTGGCCTGCCAGAGGTGATCGCCTACCAGCGACATGGGGGTGGGCCCCCAGTTGTTGGTGGTGCCGCGAATGTTCAGGCTGGCGAAGTTCTTCGCGTAGCCGACGCTGACCGGGGTCAGGCTGTATTGCAGGGTCTGATCGTTGAAGCGTACCCGATACTGGCCGGTGACCGAGGTCAGGATGTCACTGCCGGCCAGTTCGGCCACTCCATCCTTGTTGGTGTCACCATAGTTCTTGCTCCAGTCCCCCTTGACGTCGAACTTGAAGCGCTGGTTTGCCTGACCATCGAAGGTGACCAGGGCTTCCCACTGATTGTCGGCGACCAGCGTCATGGCAAGGGAGCCCCAGGCATTGGGAGTGCCGCGGAAATTCAGGGTAGGCAGCACGCTGGCGTAGGTGCCGTTGTCGTCGGTGACGGTCACGGTAGCGCTGGCACTGGCGGTCAACCCTTCGGCATCGGTCACGGTGACCGTCACGGTATGGGTACCCGGGGTATCGAACCGGACCGTCTCCGTGGCGGCGCTGCCGCCGCTGGACCAGCTGTAGCTCACCACGCCCCCGTCGTCGCGGGAGGCGGAGGCATCGAACACCACGCTCTCCCCCGCCTTGACGCTGAGGGTCTTGGGCGAGAGGGCGGCCACCGGCGCCTGGTTGCTGGTGAGGGGGGTGACCGTGTAACGCAGATCGCTTTCGTTCAGGGTGATGCGGTAGCTGCCCGCTCCGCTGACCAAAATGTCCTTGCTGCTGCCCTTGTCGGCGATGCCATCCCCTTCGTTGTCGCCGTAGTTTTCGGCCCAGTTGCCGAAGACGTCGAACTTGAAGCGCTGGGCGCCGGTGGCGTCACCGTTGCCGGTCAGGGTGAGGGTGGCTGACCAGACACGGTTGGCATCGACGGTCATGGGGGTATTGCCCCAGGCGTTGTGGGTTCCGCGCAGGTTCATGCTGCTGAACTTGGTGCCCGGCAGGGCGGAACCACCGCAGGGGCTGGCCTTGGTGCAACCGGCGATGATGGCGGCCGCCTTCATGCCGGGCACATTCAGGCTGGCTTTGCCACTGCCGTCGACGGTGACATAACCGCCGCTGCAGTAGTCATTGCCGCCCAAGAGGTTGCAGTACTCACCGGCCGGCAGCGCAGTCTGCAGCGAGGCCACCAGACTGCCGCTCTCGTTGTTGATGGCGACGAAGCCCTTGTCACCGCGGCCGAAGGCGATCTGGTTGTTGCCGTTGTCCCACCAGTTACTGACCGGCTGGCCTTCGGTCCGGTTGTGGAACAGGGCCATGTTCATGATGGTCGGCCGGCGCTGTTCGCAGTTCCACTGGCTGTCCGTGCAAGGTGTGCTGCTTGGTGCCCCCTTGTCGGTTTCATAGGTGCTCATGTTTTCGAAGCGATAGCCCGACATCACCTGCTTCCAGCCATAGGGCCAGGCCATCATGAAGGTGTTGGCCAGATCGTAGCGAGCACCGCTCATGAAGGTGAGCATGCCGCCCCCGCCGTGGCCGCGTTCGCGGTCGTGGTTGACCACGAAGACGAAGGCCTTAGCGGAGGGGAGGAGGCCCCAGCTCTCGCCCAGGGTCTTGAGGTTCTTGAGCTGGCCGTTGAAGTTGGCGGCGAGATCGGTGCCGTATTTGAAGTCGGTGACGGTGTCGATATAGGTGTAGCGCCCGGGCTGGATGTCGGGAGACTCCCCGCCTGCGCCGATCACTTCCAGGTAGGCTTTGGGGCTGCCCGCCTTGTCGAGGATGGCCTTCACGTCGCTCGGAGCCATGTGCTTGGCCGCATCGATACGAAAGCCCGCCACGCCCCAGCCGAGCAGGGTCTTCATGTAGGTGGCGATCTGATCCTGCACGTAGGGAGAGCCGGTATTGAGGTCCGGCATGCCGTAGAGGGCGCCATTCCAGACGTTGTTGCTGTCGCCGTAGTTGGTGATGTCGCCGCTGTGGTGGAAGTCGTTGTAGCCGAACTGGGGATACTGGTACTGCCCCGCGTTGTAGCTGCCGCCACCGGTGGCGGTGCCTGAGCCCGATGCCAGCTGGTTGAAGACGGCGTCGGCATAGACTTTGACCCCGGCTGCGTTGCAGCGGGCGATCATGCTTCTGAGTTCCGCCTCGCTACCGCCGAAGCTGTTGAAATTCTTGAAACTGACGGGTTGATAGACGGTCCACCAGACCTGGCTGCCCTGCTTGTGCTCGGCCGGCGGGGTGATCTGGACGCCCCCGAACCCCTTGGGTCCGAGCACGGTTTCGCACTCGTTGGCGATGTCGTTGAATTTCCATTGGAACAGGTGAACCATGACGCCTTCGGCGGTGGCATTGTGGCTGAAAGAGCCGAGTGCCGCCGTCAGCAGGGCGGTTCGAAGCAGTGTGCTGTGCATGACGATTTTCCCTTCGATCTTGTTATTGACATATCACTGTCGTGTAGTCGAACGGACAACGAACAACCTCGTTCAGCTCAGTAGCATTCATGAAATCGCAGTGGTTGAAAATCGAACAGTCTGAATTAATTAAGAAATGTGAATGAAAATGCTTTCATGGCCCCTAGCGATGCAGGTGACGAAAGAGAGGGCAAGAGCCGGGGACAGGCGGGTAGTGTGGGATCAGGGGAGTGGCAGAGCAATGAACAGGGGCCCGGCAGGGCCCCATGAGTATTCAGGCGTCGGATTCCTGCGGCAAGGCCCGGGCCTTGTCACGGCGCCTTGGCAACATGCGCTTCACCAGATTGCTGCGCTGGCGCCAGGAGGTGAAGAGGATGGCCAGCAGGTGCAGCGCTATCATGCTCTGCAGGGCCCAGGTACACCAGACGTGCCAGTCGTCCGCTCCCAGCTCGAACCCCATCTCGGTATTCTGGAACCAGCCGGTACCGGCGGTGGCCAGGATCAGCAGCCAGAGCGTCCAGACCGCCAGCTTGCCGCTGCCGTGGTGACCAGGGGCCGGTGGCGTGCGCTCGCGCAGCTCCACCGCTTGCTGGCGAAAATCTTCCCGGCTTGGGATGAGGGCTCGCAACCGGGCATGGCCCTTGGCAAACGAGAGCCCCCACGCCAGGCGCAGGCTGATCAGGGCGATGGCCAGGTAACCCAGCCGCTCGTGCCACTCCTCGCCCGCCTCGTTGAGCCAGAGGTTGCCGATACAGATGGCCGCCACACCCCAGTGGGTGAGGCGGACCAGACTATCCCAGTGGAAGGGATCAGCCTTTTTGCTTGGCATATTTGTGGTACTCCTTCTTCAGGTCGTTGACCTTGGCCAGGTGCTCGCGTGCCTTGGCTTCGTCACCCGCCTTGAGGGCGGCCAGGCTGGCATCCAGCTCGGTCTGCACTTCGTTCATGCCTTCCAGGAACTTCTCTTTCTTGGCGGCCGGCATGTTCTTCTGCTTGGCGATGTCGAACTGCGCCTTCATCTCGTTGATGTATTTTTCCATGGTGGCGGCATCGTCGGCCTTGACCGCCTGCTTGTAGTTGAAGCCGATCTTCTTCATCGGCTGTTCCAGCTCACCGGCCATGGCGGGCAGGGTCATCAGGCCAAACATCAGGGGCAGCAACAGGGGGCGAACAGTTTTCAACATGGGATTTCCTTATTTAAACGACATGCTTATCGATTCTATGTGGCTTCTTATGAACCCTTATTCGGATTCATCACAGGCATGATGCCATGACAGTGCGTGAACTGTTTGTGAATATTGCTGTTTTTTGTCACAAAGGTAACAGGGAAGGGGGAGATGTAAGGGAGTTGCTGAGCCAAGCGAACCAGGCCATTCGAGCCATCTGCCGGGCTGCGCGACCGCGAGATAACACCAGATGAAGAGAGGGCCCTTGCGGGCCCTGTTGATTACTGCTGCTGTTCACGCTCGATGGCGCGCCAGCCGATGTCATGGCGGTAGAAGACGCCGTCCCACTTGATGCGACCCGCCAGCTGATAGGCCCGCTTTTGCGCCTCGGCCACGCTGTGACCGAGGGCAGTGGCGCACAGCACACGGCCACCGGCGGTCACCACGGTATCGCCTTCCAGCTGCGAGCCGGCGTGGAATACCTTCTCGCCGCTCGCCTCTTCCACCGGCAGGCCGCTGATGGGCTTGCCCTGCTGGTAGTCGCAGGGGTAGCCGCCCGCCGCCAGCACCACACCGATGGCGACGCGGGGGTCATAGATGGCTTCGACCTGATCCAGCTTGCCGGCACAGGCCGCCAGGCAGAGCTCCACCAGATCGGAGCGCATGCGCAGCATGATGGGCTGGGTCTCGGGATCACCGAAGCGGCAGTTGAACTCGATCACCTTGGGGTTGCCCTGGCCGTCGATCATCAGACCGGCGTAGAGGAAACCGGTGTAGACGTTGCCCTCGGCCGCCATGCCGCGCACGGTCGGCATGATCACCTGCTCCATCACCTTGCGGTGCACGTCGGCCGTGACCACGGGGGCGGGGGAGTAGGCGCCCATGCCGCCGGTGTTGAGGCCGGTATCGCCATCACCCACCCGCTTGTGATCCTGGCTGGTGGCCATCGGCAGCACGTGCTCGCCGTCCACCATGACGATGAAGCTTGCCTCTTCCCCGTCCAGAAACTCCTCGATCACCACCCGGGCCCCGGCGTCGCCAAAGGCGTTGCCGGAGAGCATGTCGCGTACCGCCTCTTCCGCCTCGCTCAGGGTCATGGCAACGATGACCCCCTTGCCGGCAGCCAGGCCGTCAGCCTTGATGACGATGGGGGCGCCCTTCTCGCGCAGGTAGGCCAGCGCCGGCTCCACCTCGGTGAAGTTCTGGTACTCGGCAGTCGGGATGGCGTGGCGGGCCAGAAAATCCTTGGCAAACGCCTTGGAGCCTTCCAGCTGGGCGGCGGCGGCGGTCGGGCCGAAGATGGCCAGTCCCTCGGCGCGGAACGCATCGACCACCCCTTTAACCAGCGGCGCTTCCGGCCCGACGATGGTCAGACCGATGCGCTGCTCCTTGGCAAACGCCAGCAGGGCCGGGATGTCGGTGGCGGAGATGGCCACGTTCTCGATGCTCCCTTCGTGGGCGGTGCCGGCATTGCCGGGGGCGACGAAGACCCGGGTCACCAGAGGGGATTGCTTGGCCTTCCAAGCCAGGGCGTGTTCACGGCCGCCGTTGCCAATGATCAGTACTTTCATCGTATCGCTCGCTTCTATTCGGGGTCACGGGCGGGCCTGGGGCCTGCGCCGGTGAAAATAGCCAGGTGAAAAGAGACAACAAAAGGGCCGCCGGCGGCGGCCCTGATCCATCAGTGACGGAAGTGGCGCATGTTGGTGAACAGCATGCACATGCCGTGTTCGTCGGCGGCGTCGATCACCTCCTGGTCGCGCATAGAGCCACCGGGCTGGATGACGCAGGAGATGCCGGCGGCCGCTGCGGCATCGATGCCGTCGCGGAACGGGAAGAAGGCATCGGAAGCCATGACGGAGCCCGCCACGATCAGCCCTTCATCCTCGGCCTTGATGCCGGCGATCTTGGCGGAGTAGACGCGGCTCATCTGGCCGGCGCCGACGCCGATGGTCTGGCCGTCTTTGGCATAGACGATGGCGTTGGATTTGACGAACTTGGCCACCTTCCAGCAGAACAGCAGGTCGTTCAGTTCGGCCTCGGTGGGCTGACGCTTGCTGACCACGGTCAGATCCCCGAGCGTCACCATGCCAAGGTCGCGCTCCTGCACCAGCAGCCCGCCGTTGACGCGCTTGAAGTCAAAGCCTTGCGCCGGTGCAGTCCACTGACCGCACTCGAGCAGTCGCACGTTCTGCTTGGCGGCGACCGCGTCGCGGGCCGCCTGGCTGACGGTGGGGGCGATGATCACCTCGACGAACTGACGCTCGACGATGGCCTTGGCGGTGGCGCCATCCAGTTCACGGTTGAAGGCGATGATGCCGCCAAACGCGGAGGTGGGGTCGGTCTGCCAGGCGCGCTCGTAGGCGCTCAGCAGGTCGCTGCCAATGGCCACGCCGCACGGATTGGCGTGCTTGACGATGACGCAGGCCGGCTGGTCGAACTCCTTGACGCACTCCAGCGCCGCATCGGTGTCGGCGATGTTGTTGTAGGAGAGGGCCTTGCCCTGCAGCTGGATGGCGCTTGCCACCGAACCCGGTGCGGCCTGCTCCTCGGCATAGAAGGCGGCAGCCTGGTGGCTGTTCTCGCCGTAGCGCATGTCCTGCTTCTTGATGAACTGGCTGTTGAAGGTGCGCGGGAAGCGGGACTCCTCGTCACCCTCCTTGTTGTCACCGTAGGAGGGAACCATGGTGCCGAAGTAGTTGGCAATCATGCCGTCGTAGGCGGCGGTGTGCTCGAAGGCGGCAATGGCCAGATCGAAACGGGTCGCCAGTTTCAGGCTGTTGCCGTTGCCATCCATCTCGCGGATGACGCGGTCATAGTCGGTGGCCTTGACCACGATGGCCACATCTTTGTGGTTCTTGGCGGCGGAGCGAACCATGGTCGGGCCGCCGATGTCGATGTTCTCGACCGCATCGGCCAGGGTACAACCTGGCTTGGCGACAGTTGCGGCGAAGGGATAAAGGTTGACCACGACCATGTCGATGGGGGAGATAGCGTGCTGGGCCATGATGGCGTCGTCTTGCTCGCGCCGGCCGAGAATGCCGCCGTGGACCTTGGGATGCAGGGTCTTGACCCGGCCATCCATCATTTCAGGGAATCCCGTGTAATCGGAGACCTCGGTCACCGGCAGACCGGCGTCGGCCAGCAGCTTGGCGGTACCGCCGGTGGAGAGCAGGGCCACGCCACGTTCGTTGAGTGCCTTGGCAAATTCCAGGATGCCAGTCTTGTCAGACACACTCAGCAGTGCACGGCGAATGGGTCGAGCTTGTTCCATCACACTATCGTCCTCAGCATAACGGGGACCGTTCCATGGGAGGCGAGGCTCAACACAGAGAGTCCCCAAATAAATGGAAGTGGGGGATTTCGCAAACCGCTCTCGCCTGAAAAACCTGCCGACAGGCAAAAGCGTTTTAGGAAATGCCCGCTTGACGCGACGCTCTCTTGTGGGCGCGTATTCTACACAAAAAATGTGACCCGTGGTGGATTTTTTAAAGTGACAAAGCCTTGTCTGGTGCGGTGTTAAACGTTTTCTGGTTGGTTTTTGTGAAACGTTTGTCTTTTCAGTCTCTTGATGGCAAAAGGGTGGCCGCGCCCTCTTTCCTGCTGCCGGCTGGCAATCGCCGGGCAAAGGGGCGATAGTGGGGGCCGGTTGTGGCTGTGTGGCAAATTCAACGGGAGAAAAGGCATGTATCGGATCGGGGAGCTGGCCAAGGCGTGCGGGGTGAAGGCGGATACCCTGCGTTTTTACGAGAAGAATGGTCTCATCTCGCCAGGCATTCGCAACGAGTCCGGCTATCGCCTCTATGGCGAGCAGGACAAGCGGCGGCTGGAGTTCATCATCCGCGCCAAGTCGGTGGGGTTCTCGCTGGCCGACATCGGCGAGCTGCTGGATCTCGATACCAACAAGGCCAAGGTCACCTGTCAGGAGGTGAAGGCGGTGGCCGACACCAAGCTCGAACAGGTGGAGCAGAAGATCGTCGAGCTGACCCGTTTTCGCGACAACCTGCGCGAGCTCTCCAACATCTGCTGCGGCGGTCCGCGCTCGGCGGAGCACTGCGCCATCCTGGAGACGCTGGAGTCCGGCACTCCCTCCCGTCATGAGCACCACGACCATGAGCACTGAGCTGCGCCGGCCCCGAGTATCCGCCTTTCTCGCCCTCTCCCTCGACGGCTTCATTGCCGGGGAGGGGGGCGATCTGGCCTGGCTTGAACCCTACAACGGCGACTCCCAGGAAGAGACCGGCTACAGCGCGCTGATGGCGAGCGCTGATACCCTGCTGATGGGGCGCAACAGCTACGACACTGTGCTCGGCTTTCCCGAGTGGTTTTATGGCGACAAGCCGGTGGTGGTATTGACCCACAGACCCGCCGCTCCCCGTGAGCATGTCTCCTTTCGGCAGGGGGTGCTGGCGCAGGTGCTGGACGAGCTGTGGCAGGCGGGCAGCCGCCATCTTTATCTGGATGGCGGCGAGGTGGTCAGGCAGGGACTGCAGGCCGCGCTGGTGGACGAGCTGATCCTGTTCTGGGTGCCGGTCACCCTGGGAGGCGGGGTACCGCTCTTTGCTGGGCCGCTGCCCGGCGCGCTGGTGCCGGTGTCGAGCACCGTACTGCCAAGCGGCCTGGTGCGGGTCGTCTATCAACCGGCCTGAGGAGCTTACCAGCCCCCTTGCAGGTGGGCCGAGAGAGGTGCACAATCGGCACGTTTTTTCGCCGCCTGCCCCGGATCCGTGGTGGCAGGGGCGATGGGCAAACACACAACTGCATCAAGGAGCCGACATGGCCAAGAAGAAGGTGACCCGGGTCACCACCGAGCCCGCCTGCGAACATCAGCGCGGCATCATTCAGGACAACCACCTCAAGGCACTGGTGACCTCTCCCCTGTTCCAGGCCCGGGTCGAACCGAGCAAGAAAGGCAAGGGCAGCTATCAGCGCAAGGCCAAGCACGGCAAGCGGTGGGAGCCCGGCCAACAGCAGATGGTACGCGTCTGTTGCTGAGCGGGTTCCTGCCGCAAGGCATCAGCTAACACAATCAGGGCGCCAATGGCGCCCTGATTGTTTCTCTATTCGCTGGTGCGGATTCACTCTCTTGCCGCAAGAGAGTGAATCCGCACTTACTCGTCCATAAAGAGCTCGAGCAGCACGTTGAGATAGCGATGGCCGAGGGACGTGAGCTGCCAGCTGTCGCCGAGATCTTCGATCAGCTCCTTGCTCTGGGCGATGGTCAGCATGGTCTCTACCCGTTCCAGCGGCAGCCCGGTATAGGCCTCGAACTCCGCCTTGGGGGCCGGTTCAAACAACCTGAACCGGTTCATGAAGTACTCGAGCGGCAGATCGTCCGCACTCACTTGCCACTGTTCGTCCAAATAGGGGCGGCTCGGGTCCAGATAACCTTTCGGGTGCTTCACCTTGGCGGTGCGCAGGATCTGCTGATTGGCGAGATCCGTCACCTTGCCGTGGGCGCCGCAGCCGATCCCCAGATAGTCGCCGAAGCGCCAGTAGTTGAGGTTGTGGTGACACTGGTAGCCCGCCTTGGCATAGGCCGAGATCTCGTACTGCTGATAGCCGTGGGCGGTGAGCATGGCGTGGCCCTGCTCGTAGATGTCCCACAGGGTGTCATCCTCCGGCAGGGTGGGCGGCTTGGAGGCAAACGCCGTGTTCGGCTCTATGGTGAGCTGATACCAGGAGAGGTGCGGCGGCGCGCAGTCGATGGCCTGCTGCAGATCCGAGAGTGCGTCCGCCAGGCTCTGATCCGGCAGGCCGTGCATCAGATCCAGGTTGAAGGTGGGCAGTTTGATGGCGTGAGCCAGTGCGGCGGCCTTGCGCGCCTCTTCCGGGCCGTGAATGCGGCCGAGCCGGGTCAGCTTCTCCTGCTGGAAACTCTGCACCCCGATGGAGATGCGGTTGATACCGGCCCGCTGGAAGCCGGCGAACTTGTCCGCCTCCACCGTGCCCGGGTTGGCCTCCATGGTGATCTCGCAGTCCGCGGTGAGTTCGATACGCGCACGCACCCCGTCCAGCAGCGCCTGCATGGCCTCGACGCTCAGCAGGCTCGGCGTGCCGCCACCGATAAAGATGGAGGAGAGGGGGCGCCCCTGGGCCCAGTGCAGGTCTTGCTCCAGATCCTCCAGCAGGGCGGCCACGTACTCGAGGTGGGGCAGCTCCCCCTTCTGGGCGTGGGAGTTGAAGTCGCAGTAGGGGCACTTTTGGACACACCAGGGCACGTGGATATAGAGGGAGAGGGGCGGCAGTTGCAGCATGGGGTTTCCAGTATTCAAAAAATCACCAGGGGTCGGGTTGCCCTTGTCGTCGATGACAACGGGCCGGGGCGCCGCGAATGAAACGGGGGCCGACGGCCCCCATTGTAGATGACAACGCGGCGGGAGACAGCGCTTTAGTTGACCGCCGCCAGGGCCGCTTTGAGCTTGGCCAGCGCCTGGCCGCGATGGCTGAGCTGGTTCTTGAGCTCGGCCGGCATCTGGGCCGAGGTGCAGTCGTGGTCGGGCACGAAGAACACCGGATCATAGCCAAAGCCGTGCTGGCCGCGCGGCTCGTCGATGATCATTCCTTCCCAGCTGGCCTGGCAGATGATGGGGGTGGGATCGTCGGCGTGGCGCATGTAGACCAGCACACACCAGAAACGGGCGCTCTTGAGATACTCGGGGGCCCCTTTCAGCTCGCCCAGCAGCTTGTCGATGTTGTCCTTGTCGCTGGCACCCTCACCGGCAAAGCGGGCGGAGTAGACGCCGGGACGGCCGTGCAGCAGATCCACTTCCAGGCCGGAGTCGTCGGCAACCGCTGGCAGGCCTGTGATGCGGGCAGCGTGGCGGGCCTTGATGATGGCATTCTCGACGAAGGTGGTGCCGGTCTCTTCGGCATCGGAGACCGCAAACTCGCTCTGTGGGATCACCTGGATCTTCATATCGGCCAGCATGGCGGCCAATTCCTTCACCTTTTTCTGGTTCCCTGTTGCCAGGACAAGCTTGTTCATCGAGCACCTCCGCAAAAATAATCTGCGCATTCTATGCGGGGCTGGCGCCCAGGAAAAGCGCCAATTGCCCTGGATCACCCTCGCCGGGGTCATGGCAAGATGCGGATAAAATGAATGTTTCCTGAATGGAATAACAGAAGTGATTAAATACCATTTCAATTCATTACTGTGAGCCAGTAGACTCGCGCCCCAATCTATTTTCCCCATGCCACGAGGTGACTGATGCCATTGATTCTTTTGCTTGTCCTACTGGTGCTGTTCAGTCCGCTGGCCATCGACATCTACCTGCCCGCCATCCCGCAGATGGCCGAGCAGCTGGGGGCCGAGGTGACTCTGATGCAGGGCACCATCACCTGGTTCCTGTTCAGCATGGGACTGGGGCAACTGCTGGTGGGGCCGCTGGCCGATCGCTACGGCCGCAAGCCCATCGCCCTGGGCGGCGTGCTGCTCTACGGTCTGAGCGCCCTGGGTGCCGGCTTTGCCGCAAGCCTTGGCGAGCTGATGCTGGCGCGGGTGCTGCAGGGTTTTGGCGCCTGTGCCACCTCGGTGGCCGCCTTCTCGGTGGTGCGTGACAGTTATGGCCCCAAGAAGAGCGGTCAGATGATCTCCTACCTGAACGGTGCCATCTGCTTTATTCCGGCGCTGGCCCCCTTGCTCGGTGGCTGGCTCACCGCCAAGGCGGGCTGGTCGGCCAACTTCTGGTTTATGGCCGGTTATGCGGTCATCGTCGGTAGCTGGCTGCTGTGGCGGATGCCGGAGACCCGCCCGGAAGAGACCAGCAGCAGCGGCCCGCTCATCAGCTGGTCGCGCTACAGCCCGGTACTGCGCTCCCCGAGCTTCCTGTTCAACGCGACGCTGTGCATGCTGGCGATGGCGGTGATCCTGGCCTATGTCACTGCGGCGCCGGTGCAGCTGATGGTGAAGCTGGGGCTGGACATGAGCGGCTTCAGCTACTGGTTCACCGCCAACGCGGCACTCAACATCCTGGCCTGCTTCCTGGCGCCCCGTTTCATCGCCAGAGTGGGGCCAAGACGCACCCTGCGCATCGGCCTGCTGGTGCTGCTGCTCTCCGCCATCGCCTTGACCCTGGCCATGCACATCGAGCATCCGCTGGCCATGATGGGCCCGGTGTTCCTCTCCAGCATCGGCTTTGCCATGATCCTGGGCGCGGCCGCCGGCATGGCGTTGGCGCCGTTCGGCCACTGCGCCGGCACCGCCGCCGCCTTGCTCGGTCTGTTCCAGATGAGCGGATCAGGCGCGCTGGTGGGCTTCATCGGCATGCTGATGCACGATCCGCTCAGCCAGCTGGCGCTGCACATGTGGCTGTTGCTGCCCCCCCTGCTGATGCTGATGACCCGCCAGGGCCGGCGCTTGTGTTTGCAATAAATCCTGTGCTCTGATGGGCACACTCAGGGGGCCTTGGGCCCCCTTCTCTATTTGGCAGGCAAGGGTTTGCCTGCGCCCCGTGACACAGCTACCCGTGGAGAAAACCGGATGAGCCACACAATCAATGCCGCCCTGGTGGGCTACGGCTTTGCAGGCCAAACCTTTCACGCCCCGTTTCTGACCAGCACGCCCGGGCTCTCCCTCGGCTGGGTGGTGAGCCGCGATGCCGCCAAGGTGCAGAGCGAGCTGCCCGGCTGCCGGGTCGGTTCGCTGGCCGAGGTGCTGGCGGACCCGTCGGTCGATCTGATGGTGATCGCCACCCCCAACGACACCCATGCCCCCATCGCCCGTGAGGCCCTGCTGGCCGGCAAGCACGTGGTGATCGACAAGCCGTTCGCCCTGGATCTGGCCGAGGCGAAGGCGCTGGTCGAGCTGGCGGAGAAGCAGCAGCGGCTGCTGAGCATCTTCCACAACCGGCGCTGGGACGGTGACTTTCTCACCGTACGCCGCCTGCTGGCGGAAGGAGCGCTCGGTCAGGTTGCCCAGTTCGAATCCCACTTCGATCGCTATCGTCCCGAGGTGCGCCAGCGCTGGCGCGAGGCGGGCGGTCCGGGTTCCGGCCTCTGGTTCGATCTCGGCCCCCACATCCTCGATCAGTCGCTCCAGCTGTTCGGTCAGCCGGACTGGCTGCAGGCGGATCTGGCCCAGCAGCGCCCCGCTGCCCTGGCGGATGACTACTTCCACGTGGTGCTCGGCTATGGCGAGATGCGGGTCGTGCTGCACGGCAGCTGCCTGGTGTCGGCCACCATGCCGCGGTTTGTCATCCACGGCAGCGAGGGCTCCTTCATCAAGTTCGGCATGGATGTGCAGGAGGAGCAGCTCAAGCTCGGCAAGCGGCCGCCGGCGGCAGACTGGGGAGTGGACAACGAACCCGGCCAGCTCAGCCGGATCCGCGACGGTCAGCTGCAGCAGCAGAGCGTGGCCGGCGAGGCGGGGGACTACGGCGCCTACTATCGCGGCGTCTGCGCCGCCATCCGTGGGGAGGGGGCGAACCCGGTGCCGGCCGGCGAGGCGCTGGCGGTGATGGCGCTGCTGGACCTGGCTCGCGACAGCGCCCGCGAGGGTAAGCGGCTGGCTTGTCAGATCCTGTCTGATTGAGGCGCAGTCCGCGCGTGGTTGCCGGCACAATGCAATAGCCGTTTATTGCCAGCAACCACGGGGCCTGTGGCGTTTTATTGTACAAAACTGCGCCGTTTACAGTGTTTTGTATTAATGTTTGTCGTTGTAGTAGTTCTTTTCATCCATCCAACGAGAAAATATCATTGTGATACTCGTTTTCATTGGGCGCGTATGGGGATATATTTCGCGCGCCTCTTGGCTCCCGGCATATGGGTTTTTCACCGGGTGAAAGGACGCACTGTGATGGTTGTACCAACCATCTCTCCATATTTTTCTGAGGGTATGCACATGAACAAAGTACTGGTAGCCGGTATCCTGGGTCTGATGTTGACCGCTTGTGGTCAGAAAGAAGAAGCCGCCGCTCCGGCCGCTACTCCGGCCGCCGACGTTGCTGCAACTGTTGAGAAAGCTGCTAGCGAAGCCACCTCTACCGTAGAGAAGGCTGCTTCCGAAGCGACTGCAACCGTTGAGAAGGCTGCCGCTGACGTAGCCACCAAGGCAGAAGCCGCAGTGAGCGATGCCAAGGCCAACTAAGCCTGCACCTCATCTGAAGAACGGGCCCGAAGGCAACTTCGGGCCCGTTTTTTTATGCCCGCTCCCCGCCTTTGGCGGGGTCTTCGCCGGCAAGAGAACCAGCTAGAGCGCGGGGTTGAGGCGCGCGGTGAGGATATGATCCTCCCAGCGGCCGTTGATCATCAGGTAGTCTTTGGCGTACCCCTCCCGCTCGAAGCCGAGCCGCTCGAGCAGGGCGCCGCTGCGCTGATTCGACGGCATGTAGCCGGCCATGATGCGGTGCAGGCCGTGTTCCCGGAACAGGTAGTCGATGCCGGCCTCGACGATCTCCTGCATCAGCCCCTGCCCCTGGTGAGTCTGGTCGATGGCGTAACCCAGATGGCAGGCCTTGAAGGCGCCCATCAGGATGTTGGTGAAGTTGCAGGTGGCGATCACCTGTTCACCATGGGGATCGAGCGCCACCAGATGCACCCCGCTGCCATTGAAAAACTGGCCATAGCTGTCGCGCAGCCGGCCGTGCCAGTGGCTCAGGGTGTAGAAGCTCTCGTCCCGGCTGGGCTCCCAGGGGGCGAGGTGGGCGCGGTTGCGCAGATAGAAATCCAGCATCAGGTCGGCCCGCTCAGGGGGCAGTATGGTGAGCTGGCAGCGGGCCGTGCACAGGTGTGGCAGCGCCATCAGTGATCCCTCTGCCTGAGCCACTCATCGCGCAGCAGGCTGTAGTGAACGTGATCCACGATGCGGTCGGCCAGCCGCTCGGCACGGCGGGTGATCCCCTCCTGCTGCATGCCGAGGCGCTCGCAGACGGCCCGGCTGGGCTCGTTGTCGGTGGCGGCGCTGATCTCCACCTTCTCCATCCCCATCTCCTCGAAGGCGTGATGGATCAGGGCCTGGCAGGCGCGGGTGATGATGCCGTTGCCCTGCCAGCGCTCGGCCAGCCAGTAGCCGATGCTGACCTTGGCCAGCGCCCGGTCGATCTGGTTGTAGCCAATGACGCCGACTACTTCCCCCTGATACTCGATGGCGGTGGTCAGCCCCTCGCCGCGGGCAAACTTCTCGATGGCGTGGCGGATGAAGGTGGTGCTGTCGGCGGGCTGCTGAATGTAGGGCGGCCAGGGCAGCCACTGGGTCAGGTAGTCGCGGTTCTCCCGACACAGGGCAAAGAGTTCGCTGGCCATGTCGGGCTGCAGGAACAGCAGCGCCAGCTCGTCGTCCAGTTGCCATGAAAACATCCGTACCTCCCCTCCAGTCAGGGCCCGAAGCGGGCCGCCAAACCGCCAATGTAGCCAATCAACCCCTTGTACGCCAAGGGTTTTCCATCTGTTCTTGCGCCCCGCCATCCCCATATGGAGGGGCGGTTGGTGGAGGCCAGCAAGCGCCTGGCCATTGTTCGGCTTTTTTTGGTGTTATTCGCCATTTTGATCTCTTCTCACGCTACCAAACAGGGGCAACAGCAGATCCTGCTATGGGTTTGTGCTGCTCTGTCACATATGACAGGCAGCAATCTTGAACGTGCCAACTAGTGTAGGAGCGCCGGGCAACGGACCCGACGTGTAATCTTCATCGACTTAAGGAAAAGACGGATGAACAAAGTCTATTTGGCCGTGGTATTGGCCTGCTGGGGAAGCGCAGCGCTGGCTGCAGAACAGGTGGATGTGCATCAGGTAGCGGGCATTCAGGGGGCGCCGAGCGGCGCTGCCGGGGTGAGCGCCCTGGCCGGGGATGGCGAGTTTCGTCAGATACGGGCGGTCAAGCTGCCCAACGGTCAGCAGCGGGTACGCTATGAGCAGACCTGGCACGGGATCCCGGTCTGGGGCCAGGTGCTGGTGGCCGAGCAGTCCCTCGGTGGGCAGATAAGCCAGGTCTCCGGCCAGATCCTGCGCCAGATCGATGCCGATGTGGCCAGCCCGACTGCAGCCCTGTCGCCGGCCGATGCTGCCAGCAAGGCGCGGGCCGGGGCCAAGGGCAGCAACGAGCGGGTCAAGCTGTTCGTGATGCAGGATGACGCGGGGCAGGCCCGCCTGGTCTATCTGGTCTCCTGGCTGGCGGCGAGCGATGAGCCGAGCCGCCCCTTCGTGGTGATCGATGCCCAGAACGGCAGCGAACTCAAGCGCTGGGAAGGGATCAACCACAAGGACGCCACCGGCCCGGGTGGCAACGTCAAGACCGGCAAGTATTTCTACGGCGCCGACTTCGGCCCGCTGCTGGTGGACGACAACTGCCGGATGACCAGCCCGAACGTGGACACCCTCAACATGAATCACGCCACCACGGGCGGCGCCATTCATCAGTTCACCTGTCCGGAGAACACGGTCAAGGAGATCAACGGCGCCTACTCGCCGCTCAACGACGCCCACTACTTCGGCAACGTGGTGTTCGACATGTACCGCAACTGGTACAACACGGCGCCGCTGACCTTCAAGCTGAAGATGCGGGTGCACTACAGCCGCAACTATGAGAATGCCTTCTGGGACGGCAGCCAGATGACCTTCGGTGACGGCGCCACCACCTTCTACCCGTTGGTGAGCCTGGACGTGGCGGCCCACGAGGTGAGCCACGGCTTCACCGAGCAGAACTCCGGGCTGGTCTACTCCGGTCAGTCGGGCGGCATCAACGAGGCCTTCTCCGACATGGCGGGGGAAGCGGCCGAGAACTTCATGAAGGGCAGCAACGACTGGCTGGTGGGCGCCCAGATCTTCAAGGGCAACGGCTCGCTGCGCTACTTTGAGGATCCGACCCGGGACGGCAGCTCCATCGGTCATGCCAGCGACTACTACGATGGCATCGACGTGCACCACAGCTCAGGTGTCTACAACCGCGCCTTCTACCTGCTGGCCAACACCAGCGGCTGGAATACCCGCAAGGCCTTTGAAGTGTTCGTGCTGGCCAACCGCCTCTACTGGGGCGCCAACACCACCTTCGATCAGGGCGCCTGCGGCGTGACCAAGGCCGCTACCGACCTGGGCTACAGCGTGACCGACGTGGCGGCGGCCTTTACCACAGTGGGGGTCAATGCCTCCTGTGGCGGCACCACGCCGCAGCCGGGCAGCGTGCTGCAAAACGGGGTGCCGGTGAGCGGTCTCTCCGCCGCCAAGGGTGGCAAGCTTAACTTCACCATCGACGTACCGGCCGGCAAGAGCCAGCTGGTGATCGCCAGCAGCGGCGGTACCGGCGATGCGGATCTCTATGTGAAGTTCGGCAGCGTGCCGACCAGCAGCAGCTATGACTGCCGCCCCTACAAGAGCGGCAATGCCGAGACCTGCACCCTGAACTCGCCCAAGGCGGGGACCTGGAACGTGCAGCTGAGCGCCTTCAGCGCCTTCTCTGGGGTGACCCTCAAGGCCAGTTACTGAGCAACTTTAAATAGAGAGGGAGCGCCGGACTTGTCCGGCGCTTTTTTTATGCGGATTTGCCCGCCCAGCGCCGGGCCAGGGTACGGGCGGCCTCCAGCACCCGCTCCTTGGCGGGATTGGGCCGTTTGCCGCTGCGCCAGGCCATCATCACGTCCCAGTGATCCGGCGGCAGATCCACCACGTCCAGCTGCACCAGCCGGCCGAACTCCAGATCCCGGGCGATGGCGAGCGCCGGCATCAGGGTGATGAAGCCGTGCTCCAGCGCCAGCTCCCGGGCCGCGCTGGCGGGCTGGATGGCGTGCAGCGGGCTCGCCACCTGGCGCAGCAGTCGCAACTGCAGGATCAGCTCGTCGCAGCCGGTGCCCCACTGCTGGGGGGCCAGCCGCTCGTTGGCGATGTCCTGCAGGGTCAGGCCCTGCCGCCCGGCCAGCGGATGGGTGGCACAGGCCACGGCTATGATGGGGGAGCGATAGAGCAGCTCGAGCTGGATGCCGGCGATGGCCGGACACTTGAGGATGAAGCCGACGTCGGTCTCGCCGGTCAGCAGCTCCTGCATGATGATGCCGGAGTGATCCGTGTTGCAGCGGATCTCGAAGGTCTCGTCGACCAGTGCCAGCAGCAGGGGGCCGAACACCACGGTCGTCAGGGAGGGCAGGCAGGCCAGCCGGATGCGCGGCAGCGCCGGCGCTCCCTGCATTGCCAGGCGACCCCCTTCCAGCGCACTCAGTGCCGCACTCGCGGCAGGCAGGAACTGCTCGCAGGCCGGGGTGGGGGTGGCGCCGCGCCGATGGCGACGAAACAGGGGCTGGCCCAGATCCTGTTCCAGCACGGCGATCCGCTGGCTCACCATGGGTTGTGACCAGCCGCGCACGGCGGCCGCCTTGCTGAAGCTGCCGCGATTGACCACATCCAGCAGCAATTGCAGATCGTCGAGGGTCATAGCCATAACATAATCCAATATAAAATATAGCCAGTTGTCGGCTACCACTATATCTGGCGTCCTTCCAGAATAGCAGTATCAATCGTTGTGCTTTGGCATATTGCCATATCGGTTCAGGGGCTCGTTGCACCTTGAGCCCGTTTGGTGACGGCGTCATTCGGGCGATGAGACGAATTAATCGGAATGTCATCAGAAAAGCAGGGGACGGGTAGTCATGGTGGAGCGGGCGAGGCGGTTGGGGCGGTGGTTTTTGGCGTTGGATTCCCTGTTGGTGATCCTGGGATTCTTCGTGGTGATGCCCATGATCAGCCTGCGCTTCGTGGATCAGCTCGGTTGGGCGGCCGGGGTGGTCGGGCTGGCGCTGGGATTGCGCCAGCTGACCCAGCAGGGACTGGGCATTCTGGGTGGCTCGCTGGCGGACAAGTTCGGCGCACGGCCGCTCATCGTGGGCGGCATGCTGCTGCGGGCGGCGGGGTTTGCCAGCCTGGCCTATGCCCAGAGCGGGCTGGAGCTGATCCTCTCCTGCGTCATCTCGGGGCTGGGAGGCTGTCTGTTCGATCCACCCCGCGCCGCACTGGTGATCAAATTCACCCGGCCCCGTCAGCGGGGGCGCTACATCTCCTTGTTGATGATGCTGGAGAGCGCCGGCGCCGTGGTGGGGGCCCTGCTCGGCAGCTGGCTGCTCAACTTCGACTTCGAGTATGTCTGCCTGCTGGGGGCCGGCCTGTTTGTCTGCGCCGCGCTGTGCAACCTGCTGATCCTGCCTGCCTACAAGCTCTCGGTGCGGCCGACCCCGATCCGCGCCGGTCTCGGTCAGGTGCTGGCGGACAAGGCGTTCTGTCGGCTGGTGCTGATCCTGAGCGGCTACTATGCGCTCTGGGTCCAGGTGATGCTGATCTTCCCCATCCTGGTCAAGCAGATGGCGGGCACCACCACGGCGGTGGGCTGGATGTATACCCTGGAGACCGCCATCTCGCTGGCGCTGCTCTATCCGCTGGCGCGCTATGGCGAGCGCCACTTCAAGCTGGAGAGCCGCTTGATGGCCGGGGTGCTGCTGATGACCACCGGCATCGGGCTGGTGGCCTTTGCCAACACCCTGCCTGCGGTATTCATGCTGCTGGCCTGCTTCTATCTGGGGATCGTCATCGCCGAACCGGCGCGGGAGACGCTGATGACCAAGCTCGCACAACCGGGGGCGCGCGGCAGCTACATGGGCTTTAGCCGGCTGGGGCTGGCGCTGGGGGGCATGACGGGTTACGTGGGGGGCGGCGCGCTGCATGACTACGCCATGCTGCAGGGTCAGCCCTGGTTACCCTGGCTGGTGCTGGGCACGGTCGGGGTGACGACCTTGCTGCTGCTGGTGAACTGCTTTCACCGTGAGCCGAGTCTGGCGCGGGTCAATATCTGACGGGCAATAAAAAACCAGCCGCTGGGCGGCCGGTAAAAAATACAGTAGGCAATTCAGGGAAGACTTAGAAGTTGTACTGCAGGGCCACGGCGACCACGTCGTCGGTGTTCTTGCCCAGCGAGTTGGTGTGGGTACCGTTGACGTTGTCCAGCAGGTTGATCTTGTAATCAACGTAGGCGTTGAAGTTGTCGGTGAAGTTGTACCAGGCACCGATGGAAACGTACTCGGTGGCGGTGTCATCGATGCCGCGAGCGTTGTCCTTCACGTCGGTACGCAGGTAGGCCAGGGACGGCTTGAACTTGCCGAAGGCGTACTGGGCGACGGCTTCGTAGCCATCCATCTTCTCGGCGTAGCCGTTGAAGGTGCTGACGTACATGTGGTCTTCACCGTGGGAGTAGGTGGCAGCCAGGTAGAGGTCGCCGACGGCGTACTTGGCACCGACACCGTACAGCTTGGCGTCGCGGTCACCACCGAAGGCGGCGTTGGCAGCCTGCTCGTCGGTCTTGCCAGCCTGGTTGTAGGCGGTACCCAGGCTCAGGCCCATGTCGAAGTCATAGTTGGCGGACACGGCGAAGCCTTCAGCGGAACCCTTCGGATTCCAGGTGCCGTTGGTGGCAGTCAGGTTGGAGCGATCGGTGTTCTGCGGATCGTTGTTGCCGGTGAACTGGGCACCCAGGGTCAGGCCCTGATAGATATAGATGTACTGGGCCAGGCCGTTGGTACGACCGGTACCGAACACTTCGGTGTCCTTGCCCAGACCGTCATCACCCCACTCTGGCAGCACGTCGGTGTAGTTGTTCACGGCTTTGGTGAACAGACCATCTTGACGGCCGTAGCTGAAGGCGCCGAAGCGATCGTGCTTGATGCCAGCGTAGGCATAACGCAGCTCGTCGTTGTCGGAGCCGGAGACCGGCAGGTTGTATTCAGCGAAGCCGAACGCGGTCAGCTCGTTGTCGATCTTGGTTTCGCCGGCAACGTGTAGACGCAGGTAGCTCTGGTCACCTTCAGAACCGTTGTCATCAGTGCCGTAGTACATGCCTTGAGCGCGACCACCGATGTCGAGTTTGGTGTCGTTCTGGTTGTAGACGGTAGCGGCTTGCGCACCACCGGCCAGCAGCACGCTGGAGATGGCCATGGTCAATGCTGTCTTTTTCATTGTTCGTTCCTCTGGTGTAAACACTGTCGGACCTGTGCTCGGCCCTGTTGATCGGTTTCTGTTCCGATGCCCCAGAGTAGATCTGCGAACCTTGATAGAAACTGAAGCGCACAAGGATTAATTAATGGTTTGACCTGAAAAGCAGGCATAAAAAAGGCTATGTCCCAATTACGTGTTGCATGGGGTGCCCCAGCGCCTCATGCAAGCAACGTGAGATATTCACTTCCCT